>JARIAN010000036.1 GCA_029257865.1 Phocaeicola sp. | reverse complement strand
TGAACGATAAGATAAAGATTCTGGAGATCTTGGAGAGTGAGAGCAACCAGACCGACCAGAATGACAAGTTCAACCGTGTGGACATCAAGGCTTCCACCAGCAACGGGGATATTGTAATCATTGAGGTTCAGAATACGCGTGAGGTGTTTTATCTGGAGCGTATCCTTTACGGTGCCGCCAAAGCCATAACAGAGCATATCGACTTGGGCGACAGCTATAGGGAAGTGAAGAAGATTTATTCTATAAGCATCGTCTATTTTGATTTGGGTAAGGGTAATGACTACCTTTATCACGGCATCAACCGTTTTGTTGGTGTTCATACCAACGATGAACTGGTGATAACTACCCGTGAGGAGAATGCCATTGTGCGTAAATTGCCGAGAGAGGTTTTCCCCGAATATTTCATTATTCGTGTGAATGAGTTTGATAAAGTAGCTAAGACTCCTCTTGAAGAGTGGATGCAGTATCTCAAGACTGGTAAGATAGACGAGTGTGCAACAGCTCCCGGACTTCCCGAGGCCAGGGAGAAATTGAAGTATTTTGATATGACTCCAGGTGAAAGGCATGCTTATGATGAACATTTGAGTGCCATCATGATTCAGAATGATTTGATAGAAGAGACAAAGGCTGAAGGCCGTGCTGAAGGTCGTGCTGAAGGTCGAGAAGAAGGTCGTGCGGAAGGTCGAGAAGAAGGTCGAGAAGAAGGTCGTGCGGAAGGTCGAGAAGAAGGTCGTGCGGAAGGAAAAGCAGAAACTAATATCAAGAATGCAAAAAGAATGCTAGAACGAAAATATTCAGTAGAAGAAATTTCAGAAATAACAGGACTTTCTATTGAACAGTTAAATGATTTGAAGTTGAATTTGGAGAGATAAGCGGTTTATAATATATGGGTTGTAAGGGATAATGTCGGAGATTTCTTTTTATGTAAGAAAATTAATTAACTTTATACCCTAGTCGTATGTGTTGTATTTTACGATTGCTTTAAAACTTAAATATTATGGAGCGAAAATATCATATCGGATTTTCCTTGAGTGGAGGTTTTATTAGAGGCATGGCTCATTTGGGAATGCTTCAGGCATTGTTTGAAAACAATATTCGCCCTGAAATTTTGTCAGGGACAAGTGCTGGAGCAATAGTCAGTGCTTTTGTTGCAGATGGTAGGGAGCCGTTTGAAATTATGCAGTTGTTTTCCGAACGCTCTTTTACAGAATTGGCAAAGGTACGCCCTAGCATGGACAGTTTGTTGAAGATGGATTATTTTATTGATTTTTTGAAAGAAAATCTTCGCGCCCAGTATATAGAGGATTTAAATATACCGATTGTCATTACTGCTACAGATTTTGACCATGGTAAGAGTGTACATTTTACTAGCGGTGAGCTTTCACTTTGCATTGCAGCTTCTTGTTGTATTCCTGTACTTTTTTCCCCTGTTGAAATAGATGGCATACGTTATGTAGACGGAGGGGTTTTTATGAATCTTCCGGTTACACCTATACGTGACTGTTGTGAGAAAGTATTAGCTTTGAATGTATATAAATTGAATGCAGACTCTTATCGTATGAATTTGGTAAGTATTGCTTTGCGTGCTTATCATTTTATGTTTCAAGCAAATACATTTAATGAATTAGGGCTTGCTGATAAAGTTGTAGCACCTGATGGGTTAGAAGAGTTTGCTAATTATGAACTTGACAAGGCAGAGGATATTTTTGGATTAGGTTACTTTGCTGCGTTACGTGCTATCGAATCTTGGAAAGATAAAAATAAATTAAATCTATTATGAAGGAAATAAATAAAATGGTGATCTATCAGGTTTTTACCCGGCTTTTCGGGAATGATTTGAAAAACAATGAAGTAGGTGGAAACTTGACACAGAACGGATGTAGCAAGATGAATGATTTTACGGATAAAGCATTGCAGCAGATTCATGCCTTGGGAGCTACTCATATTTGGTATACAGGAGTGATTGCACATGCTACTCAAACAGATTATTCGGCTTATGGCATACCACGTAATCATCCGGCTGTAGTAAAAGGTATAGCCGGTTCACCTTATGCTATTCGCGATTATTATGATATAGATCCAGATTTGTCTGTTGATGTAGAACATCGTATGACTGAATTTGAGTCGTTAATAGAGCGTTCGCATCGTAATGGTTTACAAGTTGTCATTGATTTTGTGCCAAATCATGTGGCACGTGAATATCATTCGTTGGTCGCACCGGAGGGCGTACGTGATTTGGGACAAGATGATGATACTAATCAAGCATTTGATGCTGATAATAATTTTTATTATATACCAGGTGTATCATTAGGAGGAGATATCAATCTGTGGAATAATGAGATGGGAACTTATATTGAAAATCCGGCACGTGCTACAGGAAATAACCGCTTTGATGCCTATCCTAATGTCAATGATTGGTATGAAACGGTGAAACTGAACTATGGGGTGGATTACTTGAATAATACAGGTTGCCATTTTTCTCCATCTCCGGATACTTGGAGGAAAATGCGTGATATTCTTTTATTTTGGGCAGCAAAAGGGATTGATGGTTTCCGTTGTGATATGGCAGAAATGGTGCCATGTGAGTTTTGGGGATGGGTTATCCCTCAGATAAAGGAGAAATTTCCTGAAGTGATTTTCATTGCAGAAGTGTATAATCCGGCTGAATACCGTAATTATATTTTCAATGGAAAGTTTGATTATCTTTATGATAAAGTGGGACTTTATGATACTTTGCGTGGAGTAGTCTGTGGCTATGCGTCGGCAATGGATATCACTCGTTGTTGGCAGAGTGTTAACGATATTCAGAAGAATATGCTGAATTTTTTGGAGAATCATGATGAGCAACGTATTGCTTCAGATTTTTTTGCGGGAGATGCACGAAAGGCTTTACCTGCTTTAGTGGTATCTGCTTGTATGAATACAAATCCGATGATGATTTATTTTGGTCAGGAGTTAGGTGAAAAAGGAATGGACCAGGAAGGTTTCAGTGGAAAGGATGGACGTACCACAATTTTTGATTATTGGAGTGTTGATACGCTTCGTCGTTGGAAAGGGAATGGAACTTTCAATGGTACAGGATTGTCAGAAGAGGAGCTTGAGTTGCAGGCTTATTATCGTAAGGTGCTTACACTTTGCAATGCAGAAAAGGCACTGTTAAAAGGACAATTTTTCGATTTGATGTATGTAAACTCCAATTGTTCGGGGATGAATCCACATAAGCAATATGCTTTTTTGCGCAGATGTGAAGATGAAGTGTTGTTGGTTGTGGCCAATTTTGATGCTCAATCTGCCAGAATTTCTGTCAATTTGCCGCAGCATGCTTTTGAGTATTTTCAGCTATCTCCTACTACAAGTTATGAAGCTGAGGAACTGTTGACTGGACAAAAGATGCTGTTACCTTTCTTTTGGAAATGCCCTGTACAGGTTGAAGTTCCGTCTTACGGAGCAGTAATATTGAAGTTTCGGCTGGCACCTAAAGAATAGGGTAGTTATGTAAGAGTATGATGAGGAATCCCCTTGTTCCTAGTTTCT
Source organism: Phocaeicola sp. (assembly GCA_029257865.1). GTDB lineage: Bacteria > Bacteroidota > Bacteroidia > Bacteroidales > Bacteroidaceae > Phocaeicola. The sequence goes on along the minus strand of JARIAN010000036.1, from coordinate 11,435 downwards.
AAAAAGAATAGGAACAAGGGGATGTTTATAACTTAAAAATGACTGTCAGGCGATTCCGTGTGCATTGGCACTCTTGTCGATTTTCTTGATGAGTCCCTGAAGTACGGCACCTGGACCACATTCTGTAAATTCAGTAGCACCATCTGTAATCATATTTTGAACGGTGTGAGTCCAACGTACAGAAGCAGTAAGTTGAGCCACCAGGTTTGTTTTGATTTCAGTCGGGTCTGTGTGAGGTTTTGCATCTACATTTTGGTAGATAGGGCATTTAGGAGTATGGAATTCGGTTGCGTTGATTGCTGCCTCCAGTTCAATTTTAGCTGGATTCATCAATGGAGAATGGAATGCTCCACCGACTTTAAGAGGTAAAGCTCGTTTAGCACCGGCTGCTTTCATCAGTTCGCAAGCTTTATTGATGCCTTCAATAGAACCCGAAATGACAATCTGTCCCGGACAGTTGAAGTTGGCTGCGACACAAGTTTCCCCCTCTGCACTAACTTGTGCACAGATTTCCTCTACTTTTTCGTCTGGCAGTGCGATGATGGCTGCCATTGTAGAAGGTTGCATTTCGCAAGCTTTCTGCATTGCCATTGCACGTGCATAGACCAATTTCAGACCGTCTTCAAAGGAGAGGGCGCCAGCTGCAACCAACGCAGAAAACTCACCCAATGAGTGTCCGGCAGTCATTTCTGGCTGGAAGTTTTCACCCATGCAGAGTGCTGAAATTACAGAATGGAGAAATACTGCAGGCTGAGTAACTTTAGTTTGGCGCAAGTCTTCATCTGTGCCGTTGAACATAATATCAGTGATGCGGTATCCTAAAATTTCGTTCGCTTTTTCAAAAAGTTCTTTTGCCAGTGGAGAGTTGTCATAGAGGTCTTTACCCATGCCGACAAACTGTGCTCCCTGACCTGGAAATACAAATGCTTTCATATTTTAATTGTTTTAGCGTAAGTTATGCGACAAAGTTAATGATTAATTTTAAATATCATAATAACTGCACGTTAGTATTCAGTTGTAAGGATTATATTTCTTCTTGCAGATGCATGGCATGAGGGGCATAGAAATGATTTAATGGACCATGCCCTTCTCCTATATGTATATCTGCCCCGTTTTTGATACCTTGATAGACATATTCTTTAGCATTCTTTACGGCCTTGTCTATTGTTTCTCCTAAACAGAGGTAGGTGGCTATAGCAGAAGATAGGGTACATCCGGTGCCGTGAGTGTTTTTGCTGGTTATTTTTCGAGCACTATATAGATGAGGCAATGATTCATCTTTGATTTGTAGCACATCGCACATACCTCCATCGGTAAGATGTCCTCCTTTTACTAAAACAGACTGGCAGCCATATTGGAGCAAAGCATTGGCAGCATCTTTCATCTGCTCTATATCGCTTACTGGTTGTTGTAGCAAGACTTCCGTCTCGCAGAGGTTGGGGGTGATAACTGTGGCCAAAGGCATTAGTCGAGAGGTGATAGCTTGGATAGCTTCGTCTTCTATCAGTTTACATCCGCTGGTTGATACCATAACCGGGTCTAGCACTACATATTGAGGGCGGAATGTTTCAATTGCTTGAGCTATGGTTTCTACTATTTGGATGTCGTTTACCATCCCTATTTTTATAGCTTGTGGACGGATGTCAGTCATCACGGCCCTTATTTGGTCTTTTACAAATTGTGGAGGGATAGGGTGAATGCCTGTTACTCCACATGTGTTTTGTACTGTAATTGCTGTGATGGCACTGGCGGCATAAGCCCCTAATGCTGATATTGTTTTAATATCGGCCTGTATACCGGCTCCTCCGCTGCAGTCTGAGCCAGCTATAGTTAAGATACAAGGATATTTTTTCATTTTAATGAGCGATTGGTTAATCTATTACAAAGATAGCATCTCTTTTTGACATATGCGAGGAGATGCAGCAGGAAGCAGATCATATAGAGGTAGCTGTTTAGGTCAAGTTAAATAACACTAATTACCGGAGTCGGGTTTGAAGTTGTGGCTGAAACCATTAAATTTGTTTTCCTTTTGGTCGGATGATATACTTTTTATAAGTGATAGGCTTTATGAGGGAGTAATTATAATAGTAATAAATTTATAGAATCAAGAAATATACATGGTATGGTGACATTGATTGATGGAAAGGCTGTTGCGGCTCAGATTAAGCGAGAGATTGCAGCCGAAGTTACAGATATGTTGGCGCGTGGTGAGAAACGTCCTCATTTGGCTGCCATTTTGGTTGGTCATGATGGGGGGAGTGAAACTTATGTGGCTGCTAAAGTCAAGGCTTGTGAAGAATGTGGCTTTACCTCTTCGCTGATTCGTTATGAAGCGGATGTTACAGAAGAAGAGTTGTTGGCGAAAGTCAGCGAATTGAATCAAGAAACAGATGTAGATGGCTTTATTGTGCAGCTCCCATTGCCGAAACATATATCGGAGCAGAAAATTATTGAAGCGATTGATTACCGTAAGGATGTCGATGGTTTTCATCCGATAAATGTAGGTAGGATGTCTATCGGTCTGCCTTGTTTTGTGTCGGCTACTCCTAGTGGTATTATGGAATTACTTAAACGATATCAGATAGAAACTCAAGGCAAGAAGTGTGTAGTACTAGGTCGAAGTAATATTGTGGGAAAACCTATGGCGGCGTTGATGATGCAGAAGAGTTATCCGGGAGATGCTACTGTAACGGTTTGTCATAGTAGAAGTCGTGATTTGGTGAAGGAATGTCGTGAGGCTGATATTATCATTGCTGCATTGGGGCAGCCTAATTTTGTCAAGGCCGATATGGTGAAAGAAGGAGCTGTAGTGATTGATGTTGGTACAACTCGTGTGCCTGATGCTACCCGCAAGTCCGGTTTTAAGTTGACAGGAGATGTGTTGTTTGATGAAGTTGCACCTAAATGTTCTTTTATAACTCCTGTGCCGGGAGGGGTCGGACCTATGACCATTGTTTCGTTGATGAAGAATACATTATTGGCAGGTAAAAAAGCCATTTATAAATAATGAATCAAGAGAATGAAGTCTGATTTTCTTTTTTTGATGAAAGTAAAAGTGCTGTGGGCTTTGTGGTGTGCCATACCCACAGCACTTTGTGCATCTGAAGTTTCTGATTCCCTTTCCATTCTGTTTGTAGGTGATTTGATGCAGCATAAAGCGCAGTTGGATGCAGCCCGTCGAAGTGACGGCAGTTATGATTATGCCGATTGTTTTAAATATGTGGAGGCAGAAATCAAGAGAGCTGATATTGCGGTAGGTAATTTGGAAGTTCCTTTGGGAGGGAAGCCTTATGCGGGTTATCCGGCTTTTAGTGCGCCCGATGAATGGTTGGAAGCCGTATGTAAGGCTGGGTTTGATGTGCTGCTTACTGCCAATAATCATTGTTTGGATAGAGGTGGTAAAGGACTGGAACGTACTGTTTGTCAATTGAAACAGGTCGGTGTGGATGCGGTAGGGACTTATATTGATGAAGATGATTTTAGAGAAAGGTTTCCTTTGCTGGTCGAGCGGAATGGTTTCAAGATTGTATTTCTGAATTATACATACGGGACGAATGGTATTCCTGTTCCTACAGGAAATATTGTAAATGGAATAGATCGTACTCAGATGCGTCAGGATATTCTTCATGCACGTAGAATGAAGCCTGATGCAATTATTGCTTGTTTACATTGGGGGGTAGAGTATCGCAGATTGCCGGAAGAAGCAGATAGACGCTTGGCGGAATGGTTGTTGAGTATGGGGGTAGACCATGTTATCGGGGCACATCCTCATGTGGTGCAGCCGGTAGAAGTGATACCTTCGTCTTATAAACCATCCAATCATGTGGTGGCTTATTCGTTGGGGAATTTTATATCTAATATGAGTAAGCAGCATACCGATGGGGGAATGATGCTAAAGTTAGTCTTGAAGCGCCGATTGGGATATGTCAGGTTGGCGGAATGTGGATACTCATTGGTATGGACTTCTCGTCCGGTGTTAAGTGGTAAGTCTAACTTCATGGTTTATCCGTCTTCAATGAGAAAAGACAGCCTGTCTAAGGCAGAGGAAAATCATATGGATTTTTTCTTAAAACAGACTCGAAACCTTTTTATGAAGCACAATAAAGGTATAAATGAATATTTTTTTGAAAAAAACAGGTGAAAAGTTTGCAGGTTTCAAATAAAGCTGTAACTTTGCACTCGCTTTCAGAAAGGAAGTAAGATAAATATGGTGACTATAGTTCAGTCGGTTAGAGCGTCAGATTGTGGTTCTGAATGTCGTGGGTTCGAATCCCACTAGTCACCCTGAAGGTTTAAATCCTGTCACTTTTAGTGGCAGGATTTTTTTTATTGCCTTTGTATCAGTTGTAACTATCTAGATAATTATATATATTTGCAAACAAAGTATTACAAATAAGATTAAAGAATTAGAATACAATGAATATAGATAATAACCATTTGGTCATTATGGCAGGTGGGGTAGGCAGCCGATTTTGGCCGATGAGTACTCAGGAAATGCCTAAACAGTTTATTGATGTTTTAGGGTGCGGCAAATCACTTCTTCAACTTACTGTAGATCGTTTTCAAGGAGTCTGTCCTGCAGAAAATATTTGGATTGTTACTTCTGCACGTTATGCAGATATTGTGAAAAAACAATTGCCTCAGATTTCTGCTGAGCGTATCTTACTAGAGCCTTGTCGTAGAAATACGGCTCCATGTATTGCTTATGTAAGCTGGAAAATCAAGAAATTAAATCCTAAGGCGAATATAATAGTTGCTCCTAGTGACCATATAGTTTTGGATATTCCTGAGTTTATACGTGTTGTAACTTCTTCATTGAAGTTTACAGCCAATTCGGATGCTATCGTTACTTTAGGGATGAAGGCTACTCGTCCGGAAACAGGATATGGATATATTGAAGCAGATTTGTCAATGTCCTGCCCTTCCAATCAGGAAATCTATCGGGTGGATGCTTTTAAGGAGAAACCGGATTTAGAAACTGCTAGCCGATATGTTCAACGTAAGAATTACTATTGGAACTCTGGAATCTTTATTTGGAATGTAAGTACGATTGTTAATGCTTTGCGTGTTTATCAACCAGGTATTGCAGAAGTCTTTGAGCGTATGACACCTTATTACTTTACAGAGAAGGAACAAGAGAAGGTTGATGAACTGTTCCCTACTTGTGAGAATATTTCTATAGACTATGCTATAATGGAGAAAGCGGAGGAAATTTATGTCTTCCCGGCATATTTTGGATGGAGCGATTTGGGAACATGGGGGTCTCTTCACGAAAACTCACAGAAAGATTCTCATAATAATGTTTGTATTGGTAACCATATCAAATTGCATGAATCTAGGAATTGTGTGATTCATACCACACAAGAAAAGAAAGTGATCATTCAAGGACTTGACGGATATATTGTAGCGGAAAACAATGATACGCTACTTGTTTGTAGACTGACGGAAGAACAGCGTATTAAGGATTTTGCCGATGAGTGATGAAATGTATTATAAAGAGGGAAGAAAAAACAGCAAGGTTTCTGTATTTTCTTCCCTCTTTTGTTTGGCTGGTTTGGTGAACCCGATTGGTTGGATAAGGATAATATAATATGTTTTAATAGTTTCTAGTCTGATAATCCGATATTTTTTGTGTTACTTTGCAAAAAATATTAACGAAACAGATTAAAACAACGAAATGAAACGAAATTTTAAAGATTACGCTTTGCTTACTCTCAAAGGAATGGGAATGGGTGCAGCTGATGTTGTTCCCGGAGTTTCTGGAGGAACCATCGCTTTTATAGTAGGGATTTACGATGAATTGATTGATTCCATCAAGAGCGTCAATGTTCAGAGCTTGAAGATGTTGTTGACAGGCAAACCCGCTGTTTTTTGGAAGATGATAAATGGGAATTTCTTGCTGTCATTAGTGTTGGGTATCGGTATCAGTGTCTTTTCGTTGGCTAAGATAATCACCTGGCTGTTGGTTACTCATCCTGTATTGGTGTGGTCATTCTTCTTCGGACTGGTATTGGCTTCTACTTTTTTTGTAGGAAAGGATATCAAGGAATGGAATTGGAAGACAATTCTAGGTTTTATCTGTGGTGCTGCCATTGCATATTATATTACGGTAGCCACTCCGGCGAACACTTCTTCTAGTCTGCCGTTTATTTTCCTTTGTGGTGCCATTGCCATTTGTGCAATGATTCTTCCCGGAATTTCCGGCAGTTTCATTTTGGTGTTGCTAGGAAAGTATTTCTTCATCATGGAGGCTGTAAAAAGTTTGAACGTACCGGTTCTGGCTGTATTTGGACTGGGGGCTTGCATCGGTATCACTACATTCTCAAGAGTACTCTCGTTTGCGCTCAAGCATTTTCGCAACATTACCTTGGCTGTATTGTCGGGTTTTATGCTAGGGTCTTTAAATAAGGTTTGGCCGTGGAAAGAGGTGGTCGACAATACTCATGGAATGGCTATAGAGAGCAATATTTTGCCTAATGAGAATGTGGTTGAAGCGGTAGTCTTGATGGTCGTTGGTTTTGCTATGGTTTATTTCTTGGAGAAACTTTCCAGCAAGACTAATTGATGTTATATAAGATAGAGTATTATATAGGAGGATGCCTCAAGGCATCCTCTTTTTTTGCTTGACAGATTTCAATGTAAAATACATTTTGTTTAGGATAAAGAAAAAGTCCATACTGATGAGAGTATGGACCTTTATTAATCAGAGAAAGAGTATGTGCTATATATGAAACTATCACACACTTCTCAAAGTCGTATTATTTATTGATTTTACTCCAAGTATCTTTCAGAGAAACGGTGCGGTTGAAAATCAGATGCTCAGGAGTAGAGTCTTTGTCAACGTTGAAATATCCGATGCGCTGGAATTGCAGATAATCCAATGGTTTTGCTCCCGCCAAGAATTTTTCTACATAACATTCATTCAGCACCTTCAGCGAATCCGGATTAATCATTTCCTGCATAGCTTCCAGCGGAGAACAGTTTTTAGCTTCACGGATAGCAGCCATTTCATCACGTGGATTTTCTACCTTCCACAAACGGTCGTACAGACGGACTTCTGCTTTAAGGCAATGGTTGCAGCTAACCCAGTGCAGTGTACCCTTCACTTTTCTGTTGGCTTCAGGCATACCACTTTTTGTATTTGGGTCATATTCAGCATATACTTCTACGATATTTCCGTTCTCATCTTTCTTGCATCCTGTACATTTTACAATGTATGCATTTTTCAGACGGACTTCCTGTCCCGGAGTCATGCGGAAGAATTTCTTAGGAGCATCTTCCATAAAGTCTTCACGCTCCATCCACAATTCGCGGCTGAATTCGATGGTGTGTGTACCTGCTGTTGGGTCTTCCGGATTGTTGATGGCTTCCATTTCTTCCACCTGTCCCTCCGGGTAGTTGGTCAGAATCAGTTTCACCGGATTGATAACTGCCGATACACGAGTGGCACGAGTGTTCAAGTCCTCGCGTAGAGCACTTTCCAGCAGTGCGAAGTCGTTTAGTGCATCGTATGTAGTATAACCAATCTTGTCGATGAACTTGCGGATTGACTCAGGCGAGTATCCACGACGGCGGAAACCGCAGATGGTCGGCATTCGAGGGTCATCCCATCCGTTTACCAGACCTTCTTTCACCAAGGTCAGCAAGTTTCTCTTGCTCATCAGTGTATAGCTCAAGTTCAGTTTGTTGAATTCATACTGTCTTGGTCGGTTGTCATCCAGGTCTTTACCTTCTTTAACCCAGTCAACAAACAAGTCATACAAAGGGCGGTGTACCACAAACTCCAATGTACATAAAGAATGAGTTACTCCTTCGAAATAGTCACTTTGTCCGTGAGCAAAATCATACATAGGATAAGCCTTCCATTTATCTCCTGTGCGGTGATGAGGAGTTTTCACTACACGATACATGATAGGGTCGCGGAAGTGCATATTAGGGTTGGCCATATCAATCTTGGCTCTCAATACCATTTTTCCTTCTTCGATTTCTCCGCTGTTCATTTTTTCAAATAGAGCCAAACTTTCTTCGGCAGGGCGGTTACGATAAGGACTTTCAGTACCTGCTTGGGTAGGAGTACCTTTTTGAGCAGCGATTTCTTCAGCACTTTGTTCGTCAATATATGCTTTTCCTTCCTTGATGAGGCGTACAGCCAGATCCCATAGCTGCTGGAAATAGTCGGAAGCATAATACTCGTTGCCCCACTGGTATCCCAGCCATTGAATATCTTCTTTGATAGCTTCTACATACTCCACATCTTCTTTAGTAGGGTTAGTGTCGTCAAAGCGAAGGTTGCATACACCTCCGTATCGCTGTGCGATACCAAAGTCCATGCAGATAGCTTTTGCATGGCCGATATGAAGATACCCGTTTGGTTCAGGCGGAAAACGGGTCTGTATTCGTCCACTGTTTTTTCCTTCCTTTAAATCTTTCTCTACAATCTGTTCAATGAAGTTCAAACTCTTTTTTTCTGAACTTTCTGTTGCGTTTATTTCAGTCATAGCGTTTATATTATATTCACTTAATGGCGCAAATTTAATGATTCTTTTTGTGAATATCTATAATAGTAAGGTGATAACTATCGCTTTTTCTTAAAAAATAATCTCTGCATGCAATACTTACTCTCGCATTGGATAATGATTCATTTTAATTTATTCTTAAATTTTATCGAGTTGTTGGTATAAAAGGAAATAGAAATAATATTAATTAAATAAAAAAGTCATATTGGCGAAAAATATGTTGAAAGACATGTTTTTTTATTTGTTTAGTTCAAAAAATCCCTGCATCTTTGCAGCGTTATCCTGAAAACAATCTTTTTACCTTAAAAAAAAACTAATACCTATTGAAAACTTTAAAAAAGGCTCTTTGTGAAAAGCGCCTTTTTTTATTTTATTAAACATTTAAATCTTCTTTCTTTATTAATATCTTTTTAGATTTCTCATATTTGTGTATTTTTGTATTGTCGCCAATGTGATGGCGAGTTCTTGTTTTTTATCCTGTCGTTTGTTTTTAAAATACCATATCAATGATAAAACTTCGTTGCGTAGTAGAACGTATCACTTATCAAAATCCTGAAAATGGATATTCTATTATGAAAGTAGCTGTAAAAGGCTATAAAGAACTTGTTACTTTAGTCGGCAATTTATTGGAAGTGCCTGTTGGTAGTGTGTTGGTGTGTGAGGGTAACTGGAAGGTAGATAAGAAATATGGCAGTCAGTTTGTGGTGGAGTCATGGGAAGAGGTGATGCCGGCCACGGTCTATGGCATAGAGAAATATCTTGGCAGTGGACTGGTTAAAGGGATTGGACCAAAGTTTGCCAAGCTGATTGTAGGTAAGTTTGGGATAGAAACCATCGAAGTAATAGAAAATGATATCGATCGTCTTTATGAGGTGTCTGGTATCGGCAAGAAAAGGGTGGAGAAGATTCGTGAGAGCTGGGAGAAGCAGAAAGACATCAAGAATGTGATGCTTTTCTTGCAAGGTTTTGGAGTTAGTACAGCCTATGCTGCAAAGATTTACAAGCAGTATGGGAAAGAAAGTATAGAGAAGGTGAAAGACAATCCTTATCGGCTGGCGGATGATATTTGGGGAATTGGATTTAAGACGGCCGATAGTATTGCATCTAAGATGGGCTATGAGCGGAATGACTTGCGGCGCTGCAAGAGTGGTATGGTATATACGCTCAATCAGTTGTCTAATGAGGGACATGTTTTTGCGGTTGAGGAACAGTTGGTGGAAGCAGCTAAAACTTTGTTGGAAACGGAAGAAGAGGCTATACGTGAGGCTATGACTCAGATGGTGGCTGCTGAAGATCTTATTCGGGATGGTGAGGCTATTTATCTTCCTCCTTTTTATTATGCGGAGATAGGGGTTGCAGGCAGATTGTTGCGGTTGATTGAAGCCGCGGATGGAGGTGCTGTGCTGTCGGTGTTTAATCTGAATAAGTTGCAGCGGGAAACTCAGGTGGAATATGATGAGATTCAGGTGCAAGCTATTCGCCGGTCGGTAGAATCGAAAGTGATGGTACTTACCGGGGGACCGGGTACAGGAAAGACCACCACCACTAAGGCTATCATTGCTGCATTGAAGTCGGCAGGATTACGTATCTTACTTGCGGCACCTACGGGGAGGGCTGCCAAGAGGATGTGTGAGGCTACCGGCATGGAGGCTAAGACCATTCATCGCCTGTTGGAGTTTAATCCGGCAGATGGTTATAAGCGCAATGACGATAATCCTTTGGAAGGGGATGCCTTGATAGTGGATGAGTGTTCTATGATAGATGTCATATTAATGAATAATCTGTTGAAAGCAATACCTGCAAAGATGCGTCTGGTCTTGGTGGGAGATATCGACCAACTTCCCAGTGTAGGGGCTGGCAATGTATTGCGTGACATCATCGATTCGCAGAAGATTCCCGTAGTACGTCTTACCAGGATTTTCCGTCAGGCTCAGTCGAGTCGCATTGTGATGAATGCACATGCTATTAATCAAGGGGCATTTCCTGATATCAGTAACGGAAAGACAACCGATTTTTTCTTTATATCAGCCGAAGAGCCTGAAGAGGTGGCTGCATCAATTGTCAATTTGGTAAAAAATCGTTTGCCTAAGGCTTACCATGAAAAGACTGGTAGTATTCAGGTGCTTACGCCTATGCAGCGGGGAATAGTGGGAGCAGCCAATCTCAATTTGTCGTTGCAGCAGGCATTAAACTCTTCTCAGCAGTTTTTGTCGCGTAGTGGCATTGCTTTTAAGCAGGGCGACCGGGTGATGCAGTTGCGCAACAATTATGACAAGGATGTGTATAACGGCGATTTGGGCTATATTGAGAGTGTGGATATGGAGGAACGTTCGCTGTTGGTTTGTTTTGATGAAAAGCTGGTGGAATATGAAGCGTCGGAACTTGATGAACTCACACTGGCTTATGCCACAACCATTCATAAGTCGCAAGGTTCTGAATATCCCATAGTGGTGATGCCGGTATTGATGACTCATTTTATGATGCTTCAGCGTAATCTGATTTATACGGGTATTACGCGTGCCAAGAAGATTTGTGTTTTGATAGGGCAGAAGAAGGCTTTGGCTTATGCTATCCGTAATATGGCGGTGTTAAAACGTAATACTAAGTTGAAGGAGCGGCTCAATCCGAACCTTTCGCTGCCATTATCGGGTTCTGTTGTTTATTCGGTATCCGGTGAGACTGATAGAATGGCTGCCGAATCGGGAGTTGATTATGGAGAGAAGTTGGTGTGATGGGATAAAAGAAGTATGCCCGACATCCTCAAGAGAAGATGTCGGGCATACTATTTCGTTGTTTAGTTTAGCGATTATTTGGTATATTCTATCTTGATTGTTGTATTGTTAGTAGTTTCTTTTACGGTTGCCTTGATGATGTATCCGTCTTTATCTGTTTCATAAGTGAAATAACTATTTTCTAGTT
>JARIAN010000020.1 GCA_029257865.1 Phocaeicola sp. | reverse complement strand
CTTGAATATGAATTGTGACATTGTTTAATTATTAAGAGATAAAAAATCATTCCGAATAAAAATAAGTAAATCTTTACTCGGAATGATTTTTATGTTAGATGAAATAAGATTTAGAGAATCTTATTTTGAGAAGAATCAATTCATTGCATGTGAGCCCAAGTTGCTGACATCATTTTTAGCAGCTTCTTCCCATTCTTCTGCATTATAGGTAGTGGATGGTTTGGTTACACTGGCTTTACGGCGGAGTGTTTTGTCTTTTCCAAATCCTTTATTATCAATACCCAAATAGTCAATTATATTTTCAGTTCCTTTGTATAGAATAATAGGATCATTTCCATTAAAGTTCATAACTTCATCACTGATAGCTGTTGCATTTGAATATGATTCAGCTTTACTGTGTTTGTAAACAACAGTTTGTTTGGCGGCTAAAGTTCCACTTAATTGAACTGATTTGATACCTGAGTCATTTCCGCCTTCTCCATCCTTACTATAATTATGCATAGCTAGTGTATACGCAGACAAGTCAATTTCTTTATCAGTAGGGTTGTAGATTTCAATATATTTTTCCATACCGCTACCTTCTACATATTCAGAAATAAAGATATCTGCTTCTCCCGGAGCAGGAGGCACCACTTCGCCACCTTCATTTTCTCCAGAATATTTGATGTTGTCAATTTGGTAAGTAGGTAATCCCTTAGTAGAACCATTACCGGTAGCTGTATATTGGAAACCTATAAATCCAGTCTTTCCATTATATTTGCTTAAATCAACATTGATATCTTTTGCCCATGCATAGTTATTGCCTGAAGTAGGGATTTCATTGACAATAATTTCTTCTTGGCTTACTTTTCCGCTGGCATCTTTCTGTAAGAAGAATACTTTCAAGTGCATGTCGGCTGTGAAATTAGCTCCAGCGCAGTCAAAAGAAAGTTTTGATTTATTTCCAACTACAAATGCTGGAGTAATGAACCAGGATTCTACATTATCACCATTCTGAGTATTGAAAGTATTCATTTTTATATACTTATCTTCCTTGAATGTTGCTGATTGCCAAGGGTTTCCTTTGGCCAGTGCTTTGTTTACCCATCCTTCTTTAGTATAAACTTGATTGAAATCAGTGATATCTTCAAAGTCGGCTATAAATTCAGTAAATGTCTTAGAGGCATCCAATCCGAAAGGATCTTCTCCCGGAGCAGGAGGCACCACTTCGCCACCTTCTCCATTACCCGTTTGGATATTATCCAGGCGGTAAGTAGTAGAACTGGCACTATAGCTGATATATTGGAATCCGATGAAACCTACTTTACCGCTATATTTTGCAATATCTGCACTCAAGCCGCGTACCCATTCATGATCTTTGCTAGTTGGCATTCCTTCTACCGGAATTTCTTCCTGCACCATTTTTCCGTCTACCAGTTCAAGGAAGAATACCTTCAAGCTGTTCTTTTCATTGAAGTAAGCTCCAGCACAGTCGAATGAAACCTTCTTATCGGTTAGGGCATCCACTCTCAATGCAGGAGATACAAACCAAATTTCATAACGTTCTTCTTTACCCTTGTTAGCGCTAGCTTCAATGTACTTGGTATTGTCTTTGTTTACTACACCACTCCATTTTCTGTCGCCTACAAAAGCTACGTTCTTCCATCCTTTTAGCTCGTAGTTGTAATTCTTGTTAGAATTAAAGTTTCCTTCAGGAACAAAATCGGGTTGTTCCTGGAAGTCGGCCTTGAAAGACTCTACGGGATTAGAAGCATCCAGTCCGAACGGGTTGTCTTTATCGGTTGGTGCTTCACTGCCAATTTCCTCACCATTGAAGATAGCTGCAGAAACCTCTTTCAGACCGTTGCTGCTGAAATATGAAGTCAGTTTACCTTGTAGGGAAACAGGTTTGCCCTGGTTGTCGGCATGTGCCTTCAAGTTTAGGGCAGTGCGGATATCGCCAACAGGCAGCTGAACAATGATACAGTTCTTTTTGTTCTGTTCTTCCGGAGAGTCGGCAATCATCAAGTTAGATTCTGTATTGAAAGGAGCGGCAAAGTTAGGGCTGAATGGATCAACGTTTGTTTCCATTACTCCCACAATATAACCTTGTACCCATGCCGTTGAACCATCCTGCTTCATTGCAGCAGTAGCTACATTATATGGATTATCCTTACTTCCGTCACCAACCAGTTCGATATCCCCGGGTGACATGATTTCATATGGAGCAGGCACGTCACTACAAGAAGTCATCAATGCAGTGGCTCCAAACAGCGAAAAAAACAGTGCGCTAAAAATATTTTTCATAATGAATATGTTTTTATGTGATTAATTATTCTTTTTAATTTCTTTTCCATCTCTGATGGTAAGCTGCCAGGTACTTCTGTATCGTGTAAGAATGGCAGTGACATTTAAGTCGCCTTCAGGCAGCACCTCTTTGGCGAAGTTGGCATAAGTGCTGGTGCGTACCATCAGCTTGCTGCCGTCTTCAAGTATCAAGTATTGCTCTACGGCAGAAACATTTCCTCCTTTATCTGCAGCGTACACTTCTTCACCATCGGCTCCTTCAAACTTTACATGATTTAAGTTGACCAGCAGTGGTGCTGTAGCTTTGTCTAAAGTCTTCAAGTCTTCCGAAGTGATCTTCTTTGGCTGCATTTCCGGATAGAACATCTTAGGTTCGTCAATTAGCTTCACATGGTTTTCCCATACATATACCGGCATACGGCCAACTTTCCCATTGTAAGAATAGCCAATCTGTCCCATTTCGCCATAGCCACCTACAAAAAGGTCTTTACAGTCGATGACCATTTTCTGTCCTACTGGGCAAGTAGCATAAAGTCCGGTGTTGTTGATGCTGATAACGATAGCTCCCGATTCATCAGCAATCATCAGTTGTTTGTAGATGTTTCCACTTTTGTCATCTCCGATTATAACTCCTTCGATACGAGTTTCCTCTTCGATTTTCTTCAAGCCGTTAGCTTTAATCACATCGGCATACTTCTCTTTCAGTCCGGCAATAGAGATAGTTCTTCCATCTTGGATGCTGTTGTTTCCGAAGGCGTTGCCTGTTATCGGAGTATCAAAGTCGTCCATGCACGAAACCAGTCCCAAAGAAAGCAGTGCGATGCAAACTGTAAAAATATAAGTTATTCTTTTCATAATCTTTTTCATTTAATACAATTATACTACCGGGTTCATTAGAACTTGAAGCCTACGTTCAAATAAGCATTGAACGGGAATGCATAATAGTATTTTGAGTTTTTAGAGAATTTGTAGACACGTTCGGTACCATCTTCATAACTGTCGCCACGATTCTGTTCGTAACCTCCTGTGCGCAGGTCGGTATTGTTCAGGATATTGTTCAGGTTCAAGTTAATGCTAAGACTCTTTCCATGTTTCAAACGGATGAATTTACCGATTGAAGCATCCAGCATAAAGCCACCGTCAAGTTCTTCCTGTCCAGGAACGGAAACAGGGAGTACATTACCGTTGGCATCTACTGTACCTCCATTGTTCTGTGTCAATACACTTCCCAGACGGCGGTAAGTAGAGAAATCCAGATATACACGGTGGTAATAGTTTCCGGTCAAGTTAAGGAACCATCCCTTGATGTTGTAGTCCAGTCCTAAGCTGTAAGCAGAGAGAGGAGTACCGTTGGCACGCATTCCTTTTGCATATACACGGTCTGAGTTTGATTCGCTTTCACTTTCGTAAGTACGTACAGCCTCCGGATTGTTGATATATTTAGCATCCGACCAAGTGGCGATACCAGTCAAAGACAAGTTGCTGGTAAGTTTTACGGTAGCTGCCGCTTCTACTCCATAGTGTTCTTTTTTGATGCCGTTCATTGACAAGTAAGTGAATCGTGCTTCATTGTCATTATAGAAGGCGTCCATTTCCACCTGGTTTTGGAAGTGCATATAATATCCGGTGATACGTCCGTTGATGATGGAACTGGTAAAGTTATAGCTCAATTCAGCACCAAAGATACGTTCTGTTTTCAAGTCCTTCACGAAGTCGTTTTTGATACGTGGAGCGATGAAGGCATTATAAGCCAATGGGGCACGGTCTTCATAGCTTCCGTTTAAGGAGAGTGAGTGGTTGCCGTTGATGTCGTAACGTATGCCGGCTTTCACTGCGCCTTCCAGGAATTTGGCAGTACCGCTGCTTCCCTTAGATTTCAAAGGGGCACGTCCGTTACGCATATTACCATCGCGGAACATTTGTGTAGAACCGATCTTTCCACTAACGAAATAGTTGAACTGCTGCTTGTTGCCTTCATACTTCAACCATGCGCTTTCTTTATATACATGGATGTCGTAGTCATATCCAAAGCGGTCGCCTTCTCCAATCTTGCGGTTCGGGTTGTCCAGGTCGTTTTGGATGATAGAAGAACTGAATCCATGGTCGCGTACAGAGAACTTGTCGATATCAGTATAATATTTGGCTCCCAGCATATCCTTCATTAACTTGTAGTGCATACCTTTGGTTGCATTGAAGCTAAGTCCGGCAGTATATTTATGATGCTTGTTGATGACATGACTGAACACAGAGTTCAAGTTGAAAGCCAACTGGTCATTGCGTCGCTGCTCCTGGTAGTAGAGAGCATCGGTGTTTGTAGCGTTGGCTTTTTCGTTGGCTAGATACATCTGGTCCCAGTCTATTTGTCGGTAAGCCTTGTTGTTCATCCAGAGTCCGGTTATAGTATTAAACTGGTCAAGTTCATCTGTTGTAGGGATGCTGTTGTATACATCAAAGATTGAGCTAGGCAGTTTCTTGTAATAGTCAGGACGTGGGTCGGCGGCATTTCCGTTCCATCCCAAAGCACTGGTGCCATAATTACTGTATTTGAAACCTGCAGAAGTGCTCAACTTCATGTCAGTGTTGATGTTGAAGTCCCAAGTTGCAATAACAGAAGGTTCGAAAGAGTTCACCACGCGTGAGTTTCTTCTCTTTCCATTCTGGTAACCCCAGTTAGGGTTATAATAGTGGCTGTTGGCCAAATAGTAAGCCTCTTCAGTAGATGCTCCTTGCTGACCTCTTTCAGTAGGTGCTCCCCAAGTAGCGATAGACAGGCTGTGCTGGTTGTTGAAGATTTTCTGTGCAGCCAGGAAATAGCTGAATGAATTGTAGAAAGTACCTTCAATGTTACCTCTTTCCGCCCAACGGTAGCCCAATGAGCCGGTAAAAGCCCATCCGTTTTTCATCAGCCCCGTAGAGTAAGTGTACATGGCTCTTGCCACATAGTTGCGGTTACATGCCGAGAACACCAGTTTAGATCCAGGTGCATATTGGCTGGCACGCATATTGATGTTTGAAGATCCCCCAATAGCTCCGAAAGTAAATCCGTTGCTTTCAAATGCGCTGATTCCTTCTTTGTTGCGGGTGGCATCATTCAGGCCTCCGATTAGTCCATAGTTAAAGCGTCCGGTTTCTGCATCGTTGAATTGGACGCCATTAAAGAACACTTCATTGTACTGCGAGTCGAGTCCTCTGACTCTGAAACGCATCGGACTGAATAAGTAACCTACATTTGACAGATACACATCGTTGTTTGAAGTGACGAGTGAGTAGTTGCCTTGTCCGGCATCTTCGTCTTCACCTAATTGTGATTCGGTCAAAGTGAAAGTTGCGTTGTCCTCAAGTACATTCTTTTTCACCTTGTCTTGTGCCGATAGAGCCAAAGGAGGGGTGAGGCAAAGAAGTACACTCATAAGTCTGAACTTTTGTTTCATACTTTTTTATAATTGGTTTGTTATTAATCGCTATTTATATAACTTTCTTTAATACAAAGAAACGAAAAAAAAGTGAGATTTAATAGTGTGTAATAAAAAAAGGGTATGAATATTGTGACGTTAGCTATAATTTTTAGATATTTGTCTAGGAAATGAGATTCTTTTATTGTGGATTTAAATCAAATTTAATAATAGCTGAAAATGAAAAAGTGTGTATTGTTGGCTTTGCTGACTATGCTGTCGGTAGGGGTATTTGCTCAAGAAAAGCGTTTTGCCTTGTATGGAGTGGCATTTTATAATCTGGAAAACCTGTTTGATACAACTCATGATGAGGGTAAGAATGACTACGAATATCTTCCGGAAGGTAAGAATCGTTGGAATGATACCAAATATCAGTCCAAACTGCAGAATATGTCAAAAGTGTTAAGTTTGCTCGCTGCTGACAAGCATCCGATGGGAGCAGCAGTGATAGGTGTATCTGAAGTGGAGAACCGCAGAGTGTTGGAAGATTTGCTCAAGCAACCTGCTCTTTCGGAAAGAGGATATGAGATTGTACATTATGAAGGAGAAGACCGAAGAGGAGTAGACTGTGGCTTATTCTACAATCCTAAGATGTTTAAGTTGGAGGTTAGCAAATTGTCTCCATATATTCCTGAAAATCCAGCAGACACAATCTACAAGACTCGTGGCTTTTTGATTGCCGCTGGAGAAATGGGAGGTGACCCGATTGCTTTTATCGTGAACCACTGGCCTTCTCGTGGTGCTGCTTCTCCTGCAAGAGAAAGAGCCGGAGTACAGGTTCGTGCTTTGAAGGATTCATTGTTGCAGGTTAATCCGGACATGAAAGTAGTTATTATGGGGGATATGAACGATGACCCTATGGACAAGAGTATGGCAGTGTCGTTGGGAGCAAAGCGCAAGGCTAAAGATGTAAAAGACCATGAATTGTTTAACCCTTGGTGGGATACCTTGAAGAAAGGCTACGGCACTTTGATGTATCGGGGTAAATGGAATCTGTTCGACCAGATTGTATTTACTGGTAATATGCTTTCGGAAGATCGTCAGTCATTGACTTATTATAAGAATGAAATCTTTACGAGAGACTTCATGTTTCAAACAGATGGTAAATATAAAGGCTATCCGAAACGTACTCATGCCGGAGGAGTTTGGATTAATGGCTATAGCGATCATTTCCCTACTATAGTTTATTTTGTAAAAGAAGTGAAATAACAGACGTTTTCAAGTAATTTTAACTGAAATATATGATTAAAAAACAATGGTTGATTGGAATGTGCCTGTGGGCGGTTTTGTTTGCTGGTATCGTTTCTTGTAGCGAACAGGCTATACCGGAAGGTTATCCTGAGATGGGGGATAACAGCGGTGCGGTTTCGGAGCCTGTCAAATTGGATGTAGATGCTCCTTTGTCGGGGGATAAGGGAAGTTTCATTTTAAAAATCCGTACTGCCGATGAATGGAAGGTGAGTGTGAAGGATACTTGGTGCTCATTTGTGCGTACATCGGGAAAAGGTAATGCCAACTTGATGGGTACGGTAGAAAGTAATCTGGGGGAAGCGCGTAGCACTATTATTACGGTGGTGATAGGCGGAAAAGCCACTGCTTTGGAACTCTCTCAGGCAAAACAGGAGGGGAGTGTTGACCCGGAGCCAGGGCCTGATCCGATAAATCCTTCAGAATATGCAAAAGGATTGGAAGTTCCTAGGTTGCTGGGAGGCGACAAGCATTTGTTTGTCACTCATACCACGCAGTTTAACGGAAAAGAACAAGTGACCTACAGCTATGAGTGGGACTGCTCGAAGAAACATTCCCGTTGGGTGGCTTTTACTTTCAGTGCAAATACACCTGATAAAAATGTTGGTAGAAATGATGATTTTAAGGAAGATCTTAAAATTCCATCACAGTACCGGACTACATTGGCAGATTATAAAAGTTCGGGATATAGCCGCGGACACCTGTGTGCATCTTCCGATAGACAATATTCAAAAGAGGCCAATCGTCAGACATTTTATCTGTCGAATATGAGTCCGCAGATTCAGAATGGATTCAACGGTGGTATTTGGATGGTGCTAGAAGATGCTGTTCAGTCTTGGGGAGATATCAAGAACTCTAAAGATGTATTGTATGTAGTAAAAGGAGGTACCATTGGCGATGGTCAGATAGAAAAATATATCGGAGTGAAAAAGGATGTGCCGGTTCCTAAATATTACTATATGGCTTTGCTCTATTGGAAAGGTGGAAAATATCAAGCTATAGCTTTCTGGTTGGAACACAAGGACTATGGTAAAGATAGAAATTATGCAAAATATGCTATCTCGGTAGATGAATTGGAGAAGAAGACTGGAATTGACTTTTTCCATAATTTGCCAGATGATATAGAAAACAAGGTGGAAGCCGGATTCAATAAATCCGATTGGGGCTTGTCTTGATAAGGCAAGAAACGGTTTTCTGAAATGCCCCGGTTGTCTATGTAAACAAATAGCTTGTTTATATAGGCAACCGGGGCATTGGTGTATAAGTAAGTGTTCTTTGGAGTCTTTCAGCGACAAGCCTGGATCATACGTTTCACTACAAATGGTCCTTCATAGATGAAGGAGGAGTAAATCTGTATGAGATCAGCACCGGCTTTAAGCATATCTTTGGCATCATCTGGAGTAATGATTCCTCCAGCTCCAATAATCAACATCTCTTTTGGGGCATGATTGGAAAGGTATTTCACTAGAGATATTGATTTGGTACGGATTGGTTTCCCGCTGATTCCTCCTGCTCCTATTTCTTTTACTTCTTTTTCCGGAGAGTGGATGAGGAGTGAACGGTCTTGACTCGGACCTGATGAAATAAAGCCATCCAATTGGTTAGCCTTTGCAAAGTCAACCATATACTGCCATTTTTCTTGCGGTAAATCGGCCGGCAGTTTGAGTAAAATGGGCGTATAGTGTTCTTTGCGATAGGAGAGGTTCAGCGCTTTCAAGGTTTCATGCAGTGTTTCTTCTGGGATGCTTCCCCAGTTTATCGTGTAGTAATCTGCAAAATCCTCAAGGCTTTTATATAGAGTAATCAAGTCGGTTTGGGCTTGATGTGGTTTGTCGGGGCTATTGGTGTTGATATTGACTCCCAATATGTATTCTCCATTTCGTTTCCGTGAAAGATTTTTCTTGAACAGCCTTTCTCCAGGGTTGTTGAATCCAGTACGGGAAATCAAAGCATGGTCTTTGGGTAGTCTGAAAATGCGTGGAGAAGGATTTCCTGTTATAGCCTGAGGTGTGACTGTTCCTACTTCTATAAAGCCGAATCCCAAATCGCCCAGTTCATCAAAACAGCTGGCGTCCTTGTCGAATCCAGCAGATAGTCCAATTCGGTTTTTAAAAGTTTGGTTTCGCCATTGGAACAAAGGGGAGCGGACATTGAAGATTGCTCTTGCAATCATTCTTGCAGGAATGAGGTAGCGGTAGAAGTGGAGGACTTTAACGATTTGTTTGTGGATTGTTTCTGCGTCAATGCAGAATAAGAGCGGACGGATAATTGAAGTATACATAATAATCTTTGGTTATTGTTTCCTTTTCAAAGGTAAGGTATCTTGTCCAAAGTTTTTCATAAAAAAAAGTTATCCGCTATAACCTCAGTTCTGTTGAGGCAAGTGTAAGGGTAAAGAGTAGAAAAAAAAGAGGATACATCCCCTTGCAGGATATATCCTCTGTAATGCTTTCAGTAAAGAAATTATGCTTCAGCAGGAGCTTCAGCAGCTTCTTCAGTAGCTTCTTCTGCAGTTGCAGCAGCTTCAGTTTCAGCCTTAGCAGCTTCTTCAGCAGCTTTCTTTTCAGCTACTTTCTTAGCGATTTCTTCGTTTACTTTCTTTTCAGCTTCCAAACGAGCTTTAGCTTCAGCTTTAGCAGCTTCTTCCTGCTTAGCCTTCAAGTTAGCCAAACCTGTCTGCTTGTTTTCTTTCCAAGCGTTGAATTTAGCTTCAGCCTGTTCTTCGTTGAATGCGCCTTTAGCTACACCGCCCAACAAGTGTTTTTTCATGTAAACACCTTCGTTAGACAAGATGTTGCGTACAGTGTCAGTTGGCTGTGCACCGCACAATACCCAATGCAAAGCACGTTCGAAATTCAAATCTACTGTGGCAGGATTGGTATTAGGGTTGTAAGTACCAATTTTTTCAGTAAATCGACCATCACGTGGTGCTCTTGAATCTGCAATAACAATTGAATAGAACGCATAGCTCTTACGTCCGTTTCTCTGCAATCTGATTTTAGTTGCCATGTTTAAACTTTAATTTTTTGATTATTAAAATGATTTGAATTATGCCGATAACCCGTATCAGCGGCTGCAAAGGTACAATATTAAATTTAATCTGCAAACGCTCAACGGGTTATTTTAGTTTTCTTAATTGTTTTTTGGGAGGTTCATGCTTGCTTTTATCAAGTAGGTAATCAGTAGCGCATAGGCTACAAGTGCTGCCACTTGGCTCATCGGGTTTTCAAGCCATGCTTCCTGCATCAGATTGATTTCGCAGAAACGCATCAGGGTACTGATTACTCCCATCAAAGCTCCACCGGCGATGAATCCGGAAGCCAGCAATGTTCCTTTTTCACCTCGTGCGGTATTTATGCTTTCATCTTTGCTTCGTGTGGTGACATACCAGTTGATGGCACCTCCTACGATGAGTGGAAGGTTTAGTTCGAGAGGAATGAACATGCCCAAGGCGAAAGCCAATGCGGGGACTTTGAAATAGGTCAGCACTAAGGCTAAAGCTGCTCCGATGCCATAGAGAAGCCAAGGCGCGGCTACTCCGTTCATCAGCGGGTCGATTACAGCTGCCATCGCATTGGCCTGTGGAGCTGCCAGTGCACCCGAAGAAAAGCCATAGGTCTTGTTCAAAATCATGATGACACCACCTACAGTTGCGGCAGAAACCAATGTGCCGAGGAACTTCCAAGTCTGCTGTTTGGCAGGAGTGCTTCCCAACCAATAGCCTATTTTAAGGTCAGTAATAAAACCTCCGGCCATAGAAAGGGCTGTGCAGACTACGCCTCCCATAATTAGAGAAGCTACCATTCCTGTGGCGCCTTTCAATCCCACTGCTACCATGACAACAGAGGCCAGAATCAAGGTCATCAGTGTCATGCCGGAAACAGGATTAGAACCGACAATGGCAATGGCGTTGGCTGCTACGGTAGTAAACAGGAAGGAGATGCCTGCCACCAAGATGATGGCCACTACAGTATGCAGCAAGTTACCTTGCATTACATCCAGATAGAAGAACAGGGAAATCAGTATCAGAGTGAGCAAGGAACCGAAGGCAATGATTTTCATAGACAAGTCTTTCTGGGTGCGTGAAACCTCTTGGCTGTCTTTCTTGCCGCCCATTTCTTTGGCTGCCAGTCCAACTGCACTTTTGATGATTCCCCAAGAGCGGATAATACCGATAACTCCTGCCATGGCAATACCTCCAATACCGATACTCTTGGCGTACTCAGAGAAGATAGCTTCTGGAGTCATGTCGCTGACAGCTGTTGTTAGAGCCGGATTCCATGCATTAAGAACCTGGTCGCCCCAGATGAGGCCTATGCCAGGTACGATAATCAACCATACCGCTAGAGAGCCGGCACAGATAATGGCGGCATATTTCAGACCTACGATATATCCAAGACCGAGAACTGCGGCACCTGTATTGATTTTCAAAACCACTTTGGCTTTGTCGGCCAACATTTCTCCCCATCCGCAAACTCGGGTGGTAAAGTTTTCATTCCACCAGCCAAAGGTGGCTACTATGAAGTCGTAAAGGCCGCCTATCAGTCCTGCCATCAACAGTGGTTTTGCTTGGCTTCCGCCTTTTTCTCCCGAAATAAGTACCTGAGTACTGGCTGTTGCTTCGGGAAAAGGATACTCACCGTGCTTCTCGCTCACGAAATATTTGCGGAAAGGGATGAGAAACAGGATGCCCAACACGCCGCCCAGCAAGGAGCTGATGAACATCTGCATAAAGTTGACGGTCATTTCCGGATACTTGTCTTGCAGGATGTAGAGCGCCGGAAGGGTAAAGATGGCTCCTGCCACGATTACTCCCGAGCAAGCTCCGATAGACTGTATGATGACATTCTCGCCCAGTGCATTCTTGCGCTTGGCTGCTCCTGATACACCTACAGCGATAATGGCGATAGGGATAGCTGCTTCAAAGACCTGTCCTACACGCAGTCCGAGGTAGGCTGCCGCAGCCGAAAACAGTATGGCCATGGCAATACCCCATAGCACAGACCACAGGGTGACTTCTGGATATTGTTTGTCGGGCGACATTAGTGGTTGGTATTTTTCACCCGGCTTGAGGGGGCGGAATGCGTTTTCGGGCAATCCGTTTTGCATTTCATTTTCTTCTTTCATGTGTGTTTAGGTATTATTATTTAATGTATGATATATTTTTTCATTCCTTCGGTAAAATAGACAGCTGTCTTTCCGTTAGGGGTAGAATAGATGAAATAAGCATCCAGTTCCGGATGTTTCTGGCAGATTGCTTTGGCAGAATCCAACCCCAATACCATGAAGGCAGTGGCATAGGCATCGGCAGTGGCGCAGTCGGCTGCTACAACAGTAGATGACAAGATATTATGCTGCACGGGGTATCCGGTGCGAGGGTCAATGGTATGTGCGTATTTCTTTCCATCCTTATAATAGAAATTACGGTAGTTCCCGGAGGTGGCCAGTCCGGCATTGCTGATTTCCAAAATAGTTTGCAGTTCCTGGTTAATGGAGAGTGAGTCGTCTACAGGCTTGTTGATTCCGATTCTCCAAGTGTTCATCTGCGCATTTTCACCTTTCATGACCAGTTCTCCGCCTATGTCAATCATATAGTTGCGTATGCCTTTGCGGTCGAACAGACGTGCCACACAGTCTACTCCATATCCTTTGGCAATAGAACTGCAGTCGAGCATGAGCCGTTCGTCTGTCTTGGTTATCTTTCCGTTGGAAAGCGATACCTTGTCGAAGCCAACAAACTGGCGCAGGCTGTCAATCATCATCGAGTCTACGTGCTGTGCATTCTTAAACCCAAATCCCCAAGCGTTGACCAGTGGGGCCACAGTGATGTCGAATGCTCCATGAGTTTCTGTAGAGATCTCTTGTGCCAGATGGAACACGTCGGCAAAAAGAGAATCGACAGTGATGTCTCTGTTTTGGTTGATGCCGGTGATGATAGATTGCTTGTTGAAAGGAGAAAGTGAGTTGTCTACTTTTTGCAATTCGGCTTCTATTTCATTTTTCAAGTTCTCGTCCGACTGGTAGGTGATTTTATACATTGTGCCGAATACGATTCCTTGGTCCGATTGGAAAGGAGCCTGTTTTTTCAGAATCAGTACTGTGCCAACGATGAGCAGCATAAGAAACGGCAACTGCCATTTTAAACTTTTATTGGTCATATAGCTTGTTCTTTTTTAGTGGTTGAAATACAGATGTTCTATTAGAATTTTGAAGGCAAATCCGATGAAAATTATCCCTCCAAGAAGTTCTATTTTGATATGAAATTTATTCCCGAATACGGCCCCGATGAGGTGACCTGTTATTGAAAAGACCAAAGATGTCAGGGCGATTATACTAAGAGGATATAATAAGGTCTCTATCTGATGGTAGCCGACAGCGGTAAACGAGATTCCTACGGACAGTGCGTCTAAACTGGTAGCAAGGGCCATTATTATTTGTATTTCGATGCGTAAAGGGTTTAAACTGAATGCTTCTTCCGGGGTGATGTATTCACGTATCAGACCGACTCCCAGCAGGCTTAGCAAAACGAAAGCAATCCAGTGGTCATAGGCTTGTAGGTGTTGGTAGAAAGAGTCGGTAGCTGCCCATCCCAATAAAGGCATCAATGCCTGGAAACCTCCAAAGAATAATCCGATAGAAAGGATAGTATTCCATCGGATAGTTTTCAGAGATATTCCACACGCTAAGGACATCATGAAGCAGTCGATAGCTAGTGCTACTGCTAATAGCCAGATTTCTAGTGTACTCATTATCTGTTAGAAAGGTAAGTTATAAATGAGGTTGTAACTGAAGCAGAAGCAACTTCCTGCATTTTTCCCATATCCGGGGATGTACCATGGCACCGAGTTTTCGTGGTTGGTTACACTCATCCGGCGTTTATATCTGAGCGACCATCCCATGTGGAAGCTCTTGTAGATACGTACTTTGATACCTACGATGGCTTCAGCCCAATGTGCTTTGCTGTCTTGTCCTGTTGCAGCAAAAGGAACGGTTATTTGTCCGCCATAATTGGGGTCTTTCATGTCTGGTCCGTCCACGTCATAGCTGAAACTGCTCCATCCATAGCGCAGTCCGGCATACAGATACCCCGGAAGGTAAGTCTTTAGATAGAAGATATTGTAGTCCATTCCGATGCGGAAATACGGAGCATTGGTCTTGTAGTGGATATCATTGGCGTCGTTGATGGTGTTGGTCTTTCCATATCCCACTTCCAAGGTAGGCATAAACCGGTTCTTGAAGTTACTTTGAATTTGCACTTCCGTACTGAGGATGTCACTTCCCAGAATATGGTTGGCCAGTCCAGCTACTTCAACACCGATGGCTGTCCCCTGATAGACGGGAGATTTCTTGTATTCAGCCTTTAGTGTTTCTTTGTCTTTCTTTTCTTTTTTGTCGGTTGCTGCTTGCAGAGGGATGCTTGTCAGACTACAGATCAGTAGCAACAGTGAAATATATCTTGAAGTTTTCTTTCTCATTATTGTCGATACTTGGGTTAATGATTTGAATAGAGTCCATGCGGTGGTGAGAAGCCTTTACCTCAGTGATCTCGTAAAACATCATGGTTCCGCAGTCAAGGTTGGTGAAATACGGTATGTTCTTGTGCATTATCTGGATGGTGTCAGAGCCGGCAGGCCTTCTTTCCAGACTTCGATATTGCAGGATGAACCGAGTGTTGCTGTTGTAGCTGAGCGGGACTTTGAAGAAGTCGGCTCCCGATTCCCTGTTGACAAGCGTGTCCGATATCAGCGAATCGTGTACGATTCTTTCTTGTAGGCTGCCATCCGGCAAGGTGTCGTACACTGTTACATCAGTAGTCATCTGTCCGATGATGGAGATAGTGTCGGACGATTTGAAACTCTTCCCAAACTGGTCGGTCAGTGTGAAATGAGCATACGACATGGAGTTAGGAGGGCAGTTTTCCACTTCACATGCCGGCATGAGTATTCCCAGCAGCATGAGGAGTCCTATTATATAAAGTAGTCTTTTCATATCTTACAGTTCTTTTTCTATTTGATACTTGTTTCTCTCTGGTGCATTTCGTGCAATCAGTTCTCCGATGAACCCAGCCAGGAAAAGTTGGGTGCCTATTACCATGGTAGTAAGCGACAGGTAAAAATAAGGATTGTCGGTTACCAGACGATAAGGGTTTCCTGCATAGAGGTCGTAGAGTTTATGGATGCCGATAGCTCCTGCAGAAAAGAAACCGATGATAAACATCAGCG
This sequence comes from Phocaeicola sp., assembly GCA_029257865.1. Taxonomy (GTDB): domain Bacteria; phylum Bacteroidota; class Bacteroidia; order Bacteroidales; family Bacteroidaceae; genus Phocaeicola. The sequence goes on along the minus strand of JARIAN010000020.1, from coordinate 31,703 downwards.
AGCCAAGAAATCCGAAGATGTGCATCGGCTTTACACCGAATTTAGAAAGAAACCAAAGCGTGATGAGGTCCAGGTAGCCGTTTACAAATCGGTTTAGTCCGAATTTGGTAGTGCCATATTTGCGTGCTTGATGGTGTACAATTTTTTCTCCTATACGATTAAAACCGGCATTTTTTGCTAAGTAAGGAATATAGCGGTGCATTTCACCATATACTTCGATGTTCTTTATGACCTCTTGCCGGTAAGCTTTCAGTCCGCAGTTGAAGTCGTGCAGGTTAGGGATGCCCGATACTGCTCTGGCGGTAGCGTTGAACAGTTTGGTAGGGATGGTCTTAGACAGCGGGTCGTAGCGCTTTTGCTTCCATCCGGAAACTAGGTCGTATCCGTTCATTCTGATCATCCGGTAGAGTTCCGGAATTTCATCCGGGCTGTCTTGTAAGTCGGCGTCCATAGTAATGACCACATCGCCTTGTGCGCGTTCAAATCCGCAGAAAAGGGCGGGCGATTTTCCATAGTTCCGGCGGAACTTGATGCCTTTCACTTCTGGGTGTTGTTTGCTGAGCTGTTCGATGACTTTCCACGAGCCATCGGTGCTTCCGTCGTTTACGAAGATTACTTCATAGCTGAAATGATTTTCATCCATTACACGTTGAATCCATGCGTGAAGTTCCGGCAGTGATTCTTCTTCATTATATAGTGGAATGATTACTGAAATATCCATGATATGTTATTTTTTTTGTTTCATGATTAAAAAGGCAGTAGGCAAAGCCATTAAGATTCCATAGAAGATGTTTTGCGAAACAAGCTGGAAGGTGAGCTGTAGTGGTGAAAGGGCAGCAATGGCCTCGAACGTTTGTAGCAGTTGGTCTATGGATATGCCTAGGGTAGCTGGTGAGGCTTCCTTTATTTGTTGTAATTGTGTCTGGTAAGTATGAAACAGAAAGCCATGGTCGATGAACCGGAAGTAGACATAGTGGGCCACAGAGGCGAGTATGGTTGCAAACGTATACATAAAGAAGGTAAAAGTATATGCCTTAAAAAATGAGATCGTCCCTCTGCATTGTTCATTTCTGAATTTGCGTGCATAGATGTATCCCAATATAGGGACAAATACAGTGAGGACTACAAACAGGAGCTGTAACAGGGGTATGCGAAAGCCCAAAGGGAAGAATATAAATTTGATAATCCAATAAATTCCCATCATGGTGCCATACCGCATTGCATGTTCTTGTAATGAAACCGGTTTTTCTGTGATCATTTTTTATTGCCTTAAGATGATTAATTAGGTACAAAAATACGCTTTTTGTACTTATGGGATGGTATAAAAGCATAAAAAATCACGTTTTATTAAATTTTTCTGCATTTTTTCTGCGAAAGGTATTGCAGGTTAAAAAAAAATGCCTACCTTTGCAACCGCAATTGAGAAACAACGCAAGTGAATCTCAAAGCGAGCATTGAAATACGGGTAAGTCCCATACGGCCAGCTCCCTTCGAATCCTCCAGGGCTTGATCGCAGCAAAGGTAGTTGGTTGTAGCGGCGCGATATGGTAAGCTTACCCACCTGCCTCTTTAGCTCAGTTGGCCAGAGCACGTGATTTGTAATCTCGGGGTCGTTGGTTCGAATCCGACAAGAGGCTCACTTTTCAAGAATATATCTATTGCCTCTTTAGCTCAGTTGGCCAGAGCACGTGATTTGTAATCTCGGGGTCGTTGGTTCGAATCCGACAAGAGGCTCAAAAAAAGAGATGAACAGTTTTGTTCATCTCTTTTTTTTGTATTGTTTTGGTACATGACTGGTCAAAGTGTCAAAATGTCAATATGGATTCGTGAGAATCCTAAATTGGTGTATGAGGGATAGAGCGTTCTCGAATTAGCGATTCCTGTGGCGGTTGTTTGGGTGGAATGTTTTGTATAACAGATAGTTGTGGGTAAAAAGGGGAGTCTAGATCTTTTCTCAAATAGAAATAAAAAACAGTCAGAATAGTCGGTTGCTTCAGAATAAGGGGGCATTTTTGTGGAAACGTTTATATATTTTGGAGAAAATATATAGATATTTTGGAGAAAATGCTTATATATTCCGGTTGAAATATATCTATAATTTTCTTGTTTCTCTTGTTAAACTAGTCTGAAAATGGAATAAAAGTTGTATGTATGCAATATTTAGTGTATAAATATAAGTTATCAAGCTTTAGAAGTACAATTGTTGGCATAGAAAAAAAGAGCAAGAGGTATGAAATTGTGTCAAATTGAATACTCTATCCTGTGAAATGATGTCATTTTGTATGTGGTTGAAGTCAAAGTAAAAGTAGAGTCATGAAAAAAATGCCGCCGGACAAAGTTTCCAGCGGCATTTCTCGTCTAGTCAAGTCTGAATTATATTCTAAATTGATATTTTGTATTATAACAATCCAAGAAGGTATTTTGTTTTTTTTAGTAGAAGTTTTTTTGTTTCTTATTTGAAGGATTTATTCATTTGCTAATTTTTCTGTACCTTTGCACATCAATCATCAATAAAAACAACTAAAGAACTAAAAAATGGGTGGCTTTTTTGGTACAGTCTCAAAGGCTGAATGTGTGACCGATTTGTTTTATGGTACAGACTATCATTCTCATCTGGGAACGAAACGTGCCGGTATAGCAACATTTGCTGAAGAACAAGGCTTTGTGAGATCAATTCACAATTTGGAAAGTTCATACTTCCGCACTAAGTTTGAAGCTGAACTTCCTATTTTTCATGGGAAATCGGGCATCGGTATAATCAGTGATACGGATCCTCAGCCTATTATGGTGAATTCGCATTTAGGTAAATTTGCCATTGTTACAGTGGCTAAGATAAATAATACGGCTGAACTGGAAAAAGAGATGCTGGATGCAAATATGCATTTCACAGAAATGAGTATGGGGAAAACCAATCCTACAGAATTGATTTCTTTGCTGATAGTGCAAGGAAAAGATTTTGTGGATGGTATTGAAAACGTATTCAATAAGATTAAGGGTTCCTGCTCTATGTTGATTCTTACAGAAGATGGGATTATTGTAGCTCGCGACAAATGGGGACGTACTCCTATCGTTATCGGTAAAAAGGAAGGTGCTTATGCTGCTGTGAGCGAATCAAGCTGTCTGCCTAATCTAGATTATGAGATAGATCGTTATGTGGGTCCGGGAGAAATCTTGCACATGCGTGCTGATGGTATCAAGCAACTTCGTATGCCTAATGAAAAGATGCAAATCTGTTCGTTCTTGTGGGTGTATTACGGCTTCCCTGTTTCATGTTATGAAGGACGTAATGTGGAAGAGGTTCGTTTTGCTAGCGGTTATAAGATGGGGCAGATGGATGATTCGGAAGTGGATTGTGCTTGTGGTATTCCTGATTCAGGAGTAGGTATGGCTTTGGGATATGCCGAAGGAAAAGGAGTGCCTTATCATCGTGCTATAGCAAAATATACTCCTACCTGGCCGCGCAGCTTTACTCCTAGCAACCAAGCTATGCGTTCGCTTGTAGCCAAGATGAAACTGATTCCTAATCGTGCTATGCTGCAAGGAAAGAGGGTCTTGTTTTGTGATGACTCTATTGTGCGTGGTACTCAGTTGCGCGATAATGTAAATGTATTGTATGATTACGGAGCCAAAGAAGTGCACATGCGTATTGCTTGTCCTCCACTGATTTATAGTTGTCCGTTTATCGGATTCACCTCTTCCAAGGGAGATATGGAACTGATAACCCGCCGTATTATCAAGGAAATAGAAGGGGATGAGAATGCAAAACTGGAAAATTATGCTACTACAGATTCTTCTGAATACAAGGAATTGGTGGAGCGTATCAGAGCTCGTTTCGGGCTGACCTCATTGAAGTTTAATACAGTAGAAACGTTGATTGAAGCTATCGGACTCCCTAAATGCAAGGTTTGTACACATTGCTTTGACGGCTCAAGCTGTTTCTAATTAAAGTTATTATAAAGATGCGGTGTTTCCGGATGGAAATGTCGTAGGAAATAGTCCCTCTTGTTTTGGTAGGATGCCGAAGCAAGAGGGATTTTCATTCAAGAAGATGAAAAAACTGCCCCAACAAAGGAATGAAGGGACAGTTTTACTATATAAGAAATATGGATGCAACTTATCAGCTTAAGCGAGCCAAAGTTTCTTTGATGCGGCGCATTGCTTCCACTATGTTTTTGTCAGAAGTAGCGTAACTCATACGGATGCATTCAGGAGCACCAAAAGAAGTACCGCCTACGCAAGCCACGTGGCCAACTTCAAGCAAGTACATAGCCAAATCATCTGCATTGTTGATGACACGTTCGCCATCTTTCTTGCCGAAGAAAGAATCGCATTTAGGGAACAGGTAGAATGCTCCTTGCGGGCAGTTCACTTCAAATCCAGGAATATCCTTTGCCAGTTCCACAATCAAGTTGCGGCGGCGTTCGAAAGCCTTTCGCATTTCCTCTACAGGAGCCTGAGTTCCGGTATAGGCAGCTTCTGCAGCTTTCTGTGATACAGAACATGGTCCGGAAGTGTACTGTCCTTGCAATTTGTTGATTCCCTTCACCAACCATTCCGGTCCGGCTACAAAACCGATACGCCATCCAGTCATGGCGTATGCTTTAGATACACCGTTGACGATAGCCACACGGTCTTTGATTTCATCAAACTGTGCGATGCTTTCGTGCTTTCCTACATAGTTGATGTGTTCATAGATTTCATCTGCTATCACCATTACTCTTTCATGCTTAGCCAATACGTCAGCCAGTCCTGCCAATTCTTCCTTCGAGTAGACAGAACCGGTAGGGTTAGAAGGTGAGCAGAGAATCAATGCACGGGTCTTAGGAGTGATGGCTGCTTCCAGCTGTGCTGGGGTAATCTTGAAATCTTGTTCAATGCCTGCACGTACAATGACTGGGGTACCTTCTGCCAATTTTACCATTTCTGGGTAGCTTACCCAATATGGTGCAGGAACAATTACTTCGTCATCTTTGTTTACGATGGCCATGATGGTGTTGCATACCGACTGCTTGGCACCGTTGGCGCAGCTGATTTGTGCAGCGGTATATTCTAGGCCGTTTTCGTTTTTCAACTTTTCTACGATGGCGTTACGCAATGCAGGGTATCCCGGAACAGGAGAGTAGCGAGAGAAGTTCTCGTCGATGGCCTTCTTTGCTGCTTCTTTAATGTGGTCTGGGGTGTTGAAGTCAGGTTCTCCTACGCTCAGGTTGATGACATCTACGCCTTGAGCTTTAAGTTCACTGCTCTTTTGAGACATAGCCAATGTCGCAGATGGTGACAGGCTGTTCAAACGTTCTGAAAGTTGAATCATGATTTTTTTATATTAGAGTTTGAAATTTTGTGCGAAGTAAATCATTTTATTTGAAATACAGAAGTAAATGCTTTACTTTCTGTCACCAAGAAGCCGCAATAGATAAAGAAACAAGTTGACGAAATCAAGGTATAGTGTCATTGCTCCCATCAAGGCGATTTTTTGGGTAGATTCATTGATTTCAATATCCTCGTCGCTGAGCAGTTGCTTGATTTTTTGTGAGTCGTAAGCGGTAAGTCCTACAAAGAGCAGTACCCCCACCAATGAGATAATGAGATTCATCATGCTGCTGTGCAGGAAAATATTGACTATAGAGGCGATAATGATGCCGATTATTCCCATGAAGCATAAACTTCCGATGCGGGTGAGGTCCTTTTTGGTTACATAGCCGAATAGAGCCATAGCTCCAAATGTGCCTGCCGTAATGAAGAAGGTAGAAGCAATGGAACTCATGGTGTATGTAATGAAGATGACCGATAGGGTCATGCCGTTTAGTATAGAATAAAGGATGAAGAGAATGGTAGCGGTAGTAAACTTGATATTCTGAATCCGTGTAGACAGATACCATACAAGTCCGATTTCACTCAACAGCAGTCCCCAAAAAACAAAGCTATTTCCTAAAATGAAGGAGAGGAGTGTGAGAGATTTGGCCATATAGAGTGCTACCAGACCGGTGATGGCCAGAGCCAGGGTCATCCATGTATATACATTTCTGATGAGGGCAGACTGAACTGCTTGAGTTGCATAGTTTCTTGATATTTGGTTAAATTCCATATTAAATTGATTTAAAAGTTTGAGTAAAAATATACAACTCCTGTCTGAACCGTATGACCGGTCCTGGCAGGAGTTGTATCATATTAAATTATTTGTTGAAGTGAAGGGTATGTCCCATACGTTCTTTCTTGGTGTGCAGATAACGTTCGTTATACTTATTTGGAGTAGTTTCGATGGCAACGTTTTCTGTAATTTCCAGACCATAAGCTTCCAGTCCAACGCGTTTTACCGGATTGTTGGTCAGCAAGCGCATCTTGTGAATACCGATTTCACGTAGAATCTGTGCGCCCACTCCATAGTCGCGCTCATCGGCTTCATGTCCCAGGCGGATGTTGGCATCTACGGTATCCATTCCTTCTTCCTGCAGTTTGTAGGCTTTCATCTTTTCCATCAGTCCGATACCTCTACCTTCTTGGTTTAAGTAGATGATGGCTCCCTTGCCAGCTTGATCTATCATTTCCATTGCTTTGTGCAGCTGTTCGCCACAGTCGCATCTCATGGAGCCGAAGATATCACCGGTAGCACATGACGAATGCACGCGTACCAATACGGGTTCGTCTTCCTTGAATTCACCTTTGATAAGGGCTATGTGCTCTAGTCCGTTGCTGGTCTGGCGGAAAGGAATCAGACGGAAGTGTCCGTGTTCGGTAGGCATATCTACTTCCACACCTTTTTCTATCAGTGACTCCTTTTTCAGACGGTATGCAATCAAGTCAGCGATAGAGATTAATTTGAGGTTGAATTCATCGGCCATCTTCTTCAATTCAGGCAGACGTGCCATAGTACCATCCTCATTCATGATTTCCATGAGGGCTGCAGCAGGGAATAGTCCAGCCAGACGTGCTAGGTCGATACTTGCTTCAGTATGTCCGGCACGGCGGAGCACGCCTTTGTCCTGTGCATAAAGAGGGTTGATATGTCCTGGACGTCCAAAAGTTTCAGGTCTTGAACTCGGGTCAGCCAAAGCACGGATGGTAGCGGCACGGTCGGCAGCAGAAACTCCGGTAGTACATCCCTCCAGTTTGTCGATGGTTATGGTAAAAGGGGTTCCTAAAATGGAAGTATTAGTATTCACTTGATGTGGAAGGTCAAGTTCTTTACAGCGAGACATAGTGATAGGGGCACAAAGCAAGCCTCTAGCGTGCTTCAGCATGAAGTTCACTTTTTCTGGGGTAATCATTTCGGCTGCTATAATCAGGTCGCCTTCGTTTTCACGATCTTCATCGTCTACTACAATGACAAATTCTCCTTTGCGGAAATCCTCAAGTGCCTCTTCGATTGTGTTTAATTTGATTTTGTCCATATTGCTATTTATGAAAATATAATTATTCTTTTTCTAAAAGTTCTATAATCGACGTATTGTTCTTTATGATAGTTCTCAAGTCGCCGTCTAGTCGGACGCGATATCTCCATATATATAAGTAGATAAGTAGTCCTACCGGGATAACTGCTCCGGAAAGTATATTCAACCATTTGTTTGAAAACAAACTCTTATGTGAATTAACGGCTAGAAACGGATAATTGTTCAAGAGGGTTAATAAAGAATATTCCTTAGTGTTGGAAAGTTCTTCAACAGCAGTTTCCAGTTCTTTGCTGATTGTCTGAACAACGTCATCCGGCTGGTTGTCTGTGAAAATGCGGAAATAGTTTGGCATTTTATTTAGGCGGTGGGTGTCAAGGTATTTGCTGCACATCTTGCTCATGTGTGCAAGTCGCTCTTTGTTGCCGGCATAGTTAGGGTCGTGTATGATGACTTCTTTCTTGAATACATGTCGTGACTGACGTATACCAAAGAGTTTTCTAAAGAAGGTTGCGTATAGGTCAACGTTGAAAACCACAGAGTCTTTATTCGATTTGTAAGTGAAGAACGCCCCCAATGGTGCCAATACTAGCGAGCTCATCCATGTACCTAGCACGATGTTCATCTCACCACTTCTAGCTACTCGTGTTGCTCCAGAGTCGATGATGTAGTAGATAACAAAAATAAGTACAGACAATACTACCGGCATACCCAATCCGCCTTTTCGGATAATGGCTCCTAGAGGTGCCCCGATGAAGAAGAAAAAAATGCAGGCTAAAGAGAGTGTAATCTTTTTGTGCCAGTCCGATTTATGGGAGCGGATGTCGCTATCTGTATTCTTGTTGATGAAAGCTTTCATGCTCCAGTCGGAAGCCAATGAGGCAACACGGTTTTCGGTATTATTGATGATTTTTATCTTCTCCTCCGAGGTCATGGCATTGTAAATGCTGTCGGTATTGGTGGAGGTCAGATGTTCATTGATTTGCTTGATAGAATCGGATGGCGTTAATACGGGTAGCCTGTAGGTGCTTTGCATGATTTCTTTATGCATGGAGCGTCCTACACTGTCAGCGTGATGGGTTAGTGAGTCGATGGCGATAGCGATTTCGTTCATGTTCTTGATATCCGAACGCCGGTTTAAGAAATTGCCATCTACCATATTGAATTCCGTGTTGAATTTGATGAGTGTATGCTTTTCTCCAAAAGTTTCTCTTCTATAAGGTACGTTTTTTGAGAGAACAGACTGTGACTTCAAGTTTTCAAACTGTTCTCCGTTGTAGAGGTGGAGGTAGAGGTGCTGTTTGTCGGCTGTCAGTTCCAGTTTTCCTTCTTCTGCCCAAATGATATGTGCATTTTCAAAGCCGTCCGAGAAGTTGTAGATAAGGATGTCTTTCAATATACCGGTATCGCGGTCTTTCTTTTTAACATAGATGTTGTATCCGTCGATGTCGCTATAAAATACGCCTTCTGGAATGTCTACTTCTGGTGACTTTTGTTTCATGGAAACTAGAAGGGTCCATAATTGCTTCTGTGCTTTGGGACCGATGATGTTTTGGAAGAAGAATGAAACTCCTCCCATAAACAGGCAGAACAATACTACCGGACGTATGATTCGGAGTAGGGGGATGCCTGCCGCTTTCATGGATAGCAGCTCGTATCGTTCTCCAAAGTTTCCAAATGTCATCAATGCCGCCAGCAGGATAGCCAGCGGTAATGACAAAGGGATAAGTGTGAGTCCGGAGTAGAAGAAGAATTGGGCTAGAATGTTTATCTCAAGTCCTTTTCCCACTAATTCGTCTACATATCTCCATAAGAACTGCATCATGAAAATGAACAAGCAGATGAAGAATGTGCCGGAAAAGAGCAAAATGAAACTCTTCAAGACGAAAATATCAAGTTTTTTTATGCGTAGCATTCTTTAATACAAATAAATAAATTTCTGTATGCAAAAATAGCATAAAAAAAGGAGCGAATAAAATGCTTTTGTATATTTTAAAAGATTTATAGTCCACATATTCGTCTTAGTGCATCTATTTGAGAGTTCCATAAATTAATAGCATCCTCCTCTTCTTCCGGCTCGCTGAAGTCGGTTATTTCCAGCAGATGTTCGTTGGTAAGTTCGTTATAGTGAATCTTGAATTCGAAGAAAGTTCTAGGTTCTTCGTCTTTCCAATGAAAACGGATGAAATATTCAGACCGATAGCTGATAATTTCTGCATCTCTAGTTTCAGTCTTTCCCCACTTGAAATTATAGGTTTTAGCCTTTTTAAAGACTTGGTCTGCAAACCAAAGCTGAAGACCGGATGGAGTGCTGATTGCAGTCCAAATGACATTGCCAGACGCCGAGTTTAAAGGATACTCAATGCGGATTCTTTTTTTCATAATAAATATAGAATTAGTTAACGATGGAAAGATAGAAAGTTTTTTTTATTGCACCAATAAAATCTTTCGTTTTTTGAGTAAAACGGAGAAAAACATCATTTTGAACAAAAAAAAATGGAAAAATCGATTTTTTTTGTTCTTACTCTTGCAAGATTAAAAATAAACTCATACCTTTGCACCGCAATCAAGAAAAGATGGCGGGATAGCTCAGCTGGTTAGAGCGCATGATTCATAATCATGAGGTCCCCGGTTCAATCCCGGGTCCCGCTACGAAAAATGATTTAGCCGTTGGGTGGCTTCCACGCCTGGCGGTTTTTAAAACGGCGGGATAGCTCAGCTGGTTAGAGCGCATGATTCATAATCATGAGGTCCCCGGTTCAATCCCGGGTCCCGCTACGAAAAATGCTACATTAGTGTAGCATTTTTTTTGTGCTTATGTTTTTAAGAATTGATAGGCTTCTTTTATTAAAGAGCGAAAAAAAGGCATTTTCATAAATAATGGAAATGCCTTTTTTCTTTTTTTTAATTGTTTTTTGTTATCGGAAATAGGTTACTTCTATTCCTGTGTGCATACATTCGGCTCCCATCGGTGGGTTTTGCTTGTATAGTTCGATATGCACTTCTTCTACTGATAAAAATTCATTGAACAGTCTTTCAGCAATGCGGTAGACCACATGCTCTAATAATTTAGAGGGAATGCTCATCTCGCTTTTTATGACATCGAACACTTCTCCATAGTTAATCGTATTTTCAAGTTTGTCGGTTTGAGCGGCTTGAGAAAAGTCTGTTTTGAGTCGGATGTTGATAGTGTATTCGGCTCCTATTTTATTCTCTTGTGCAAAAACTCCGTGAAAGGCATAAATTTTTAGGCCTTTTAGGTGTATATACATATCTTGAGCTTTTTTCATATAGTGTAGATAATTATATTAAGTGTAAGACGTGAATATAATGCTTTTCAGGTAAATAAAAAACAGATGCTTTATCTTAAAGGAGATAAGGCATCTGTTTATATTATAATGTACTATTGGGTTATCCGCAACGTGAAGAGCCGCAAGTTTTACAGATGAGACATCCTTCTTGATAAATCAGGGTTTCATGTCCACAGTTAGGGCATTTCATGCCTTTGGCTGCTGTTCCGTCTTGTACATATTTTTTCAAGGCTCTTACCACACCGTTTTTCCATGTGTTGATGTTCTCGCTGTCCAGTTGTAGAGAGTCTACCAATTTTAAAACTTGTTCAATTGGCATTCTCCAACGTAATACGCCTGAAATTAGTTTTGCGTAGTTCCAGTATTCTTTATTGAATTTTTCAGACAAGCCTTCAATAGTCATTTTGTAGCCTCTCTTGTTTTCAAACTGGAAGTCATAGCGTTTGTTGCCGTCTTCATCATAGTTTTTGATGATGCGTCCGGTTACAACAGACTTAGGCAGCAAGATTCCTTCTTCTTCATCCTGTAGGCCGGTAAAGATTTCATAAGGATGTCCATTTAGCAGACCTACGAAAGCCACCCATTTTTCTTTGTTGTTTTGGAATCGGACTACATCGGCTTCCAAAATTTTAGGACGTACTTCTACAATCTGTGGTGGTTTGCAGTGGCATTCTTCCTCTTGCTTTTTGTCTTTTTTCTTTTGTGTGGCGATAAGTACTCCAGAGCGCGATCCGTCACGGTAAACAGTACATCCTTTACATCCTGATTTCCATGCTTCTACATACAGTTTGTTTACAAGGGCTTCGTCAACATTATTTGGCAGATTGATGGTTACACTGATAGAATGGTCTACCCATTTTTGGATACGTCCTTGCATTTTTACTTTCATCAGCCAGTCTACATCATTGGAGGTAGCTTTATGATAAGGTGATTGGGCAACAAGGTTGTCAATCTCTTCTTGGCTATAATTCTTTTCGGTATCATAGCCATTTGCTTTCATCCAAGTGAGGAATTTATGGTGAAATACGGTATATTCTTCAAAAGAGTCTCCTGTTTCATCCACGAAGTCCACTCTTACATTGGTGTCGTTAGGGTTTACCTTGCGTCTTCTTTTGTACACCGGCATGAAGACCGGCTCGATACCAGAAGTGGTTTGAGTCATCAAGCTGGTTGTTCCGGTAGGCGCAATAGTCAAGCAAGCGATATTTCGTCTACCATAGGTCTTCATTTCTTCATATAGTTCAGAGTCGGCTTCTTTAAGACGGTTGATAAATGGATTGTTTGCTTCTCTTTCACTATTGTAGATTTCAAAAGCTCCTCTTTCCTTGGCCATGTTTACAGAAGAGCGGTAGGCTTCGATAGCGATTGTGCGATGTACTTTTTCAGAGAAATCGGTAGCATCTTCAGTGCCATATCTCAGTCCCATAGCAGCCAGCATATCTCCTTCTGCAGTGATTCCTACTCCGGTTCTTCTTCCTAAACCAGATTTGCGGTAGATTTTTTCCCAAAGATGACGTTCTGTGCTTTTGATTTCATCGCTTTCAGGGTCGCTGTCTATTTTATCCATGATGCGCTCAATCTTTTCCAACTCGAGGTCGATGATGTCGTCCATAATGCGTTGTGCAATTCTGACATGCTTTTTGAACAACTCGAAGTCGAATGTGGCTTCTGGGGTAAATGGATTGGTTACATACGAATAAAGGTTGATAGCCAATAGGCGGCAAGAGTCGTATGGGCACAATGGAATTTCACCGCAAGGATTAGTCGATACGGTACGGAAACCTAAGTCGGCATAGCAGTCAGGAACTGATTCTCTGATGATGGTATCCCAGAACAATACGCCAGGTTCGGCTGATTTCCATGCGTTGTGTACGATTTTCTTCCACAAGGCAGAAGCATTAATCTCTTTTTGGTAAAGAGGAGTGTCCGAATCGATAGGGTATTTTTGTATGTAGGTGCGTTCTTCTACTGCAGCCTGCATGAATTCATCATCCAATTTTACAGAAACATTGGCACCTGTAACTTTACCTTCAGTCATTTTTGCGTCAATGAATGATTCAGAGTCTGGGTGCTTGATGGAAACGCTCAGCATAAGTGCTCCACGTCGTCCGTCTTGAGCCACTTCTCGTGTAGAGTTAGAGTAGCGTTCCATAAAAGGAACCAGCCCGGTAGAAGTCAGTGCGGAGTTTTTTACTGGAGAGCCTTTAGGACGGATATGTGAAAGGTCGTGACCTACGCCACCGCGTCTTTTCATCAGTTGAACCTGTTCCTCGTCAATACGGATGATGCCTCCATAAGAGTCGGCGCTCCCTTCCAGTCCGATAACAAAGCAGTTAGACAGAGAGGCTACCTGAAAGTCATTTCCGATGCCTGTCATTGGGCTGCCTTGTGGAACAATGTACTTGAAATGGTCAAGTAAGTCGAAAAGTTCTTTTGCGCTGAGCGGATTGGGATATTTGGCTTCTATGCGAGCCACTTCGTTTGCGATACGCCAATGCATATCTTCTGGCGATTTTTCGTAAATATTACCAAAAGAATCTTTTACTGCGTATTTGTTCACCCAAACACGGGCTGCTAGTTCATCTCCATTGAAATACTGTAACGCAGCGTTATACGCTTCGTCATAGCTGAAGGTTTGTTTGTTCACGATTGTAATATATATTAGTTTATTATGTTAGCGTTTGTAGTAGAAGTAACACTATTATTAATAAACTGCTGCAAAGCTAGGGATGTTTTCTGAATTGGCAAAATAAAAAGGAAAGAAGTTATCAACAATGATGATAAGTTTTCTGAAATGAATTATATGTGTGTTGATAATCAATGTATTATGGATTTGTTAAACTCATAAAGTTTCCCGTTTTGTCAAACCTGTATCCCAATTCATGGTTGTAGTCTGAAAAAGAAATTCGGTTGTATAAGGGGATAAATGAGGTAAAATGTTAGGATAAAAAGTCTTTTGAAAACATGACAGAATCAGAATATTAAGACTGCTTTTCTTGGATTGTTTTTCTTTTAGTTACAGGTTGATAAACCTTTCTAGACTGGTGATAATCTCTTGATAGTTATGCGGTGGGGCTTGTGTTTTTTCTTGAAATACCGGAAGATGTAGAATGTAAAAAGTATTTACATAATATTGTTTTAAAGAGTATTTGGGGAGGGATATGCGGCAAGACGATTAAGCGAGAGATTTTTAGCAGGTGAGAACATCGGCAGTAGATATTTTGATGGTTAAGAAAGGAAAATAGCCGAAAAATATGTATGTTTGTAGAGTATACTTTAATATATAATGATTATGGATTCGATAAAGAATAGACGTACCATTCGTAAATATAAGCAAGAGGATATTCCTGAAGCTTTGTTGAATGAACTGTTGGAAGATGCGTGCAGGGCTTCTACCATGGGAAATATGCAGTTGTATAGTGTCGTGGTGACTCGCAGTGAAGAGATGAAAAAGAAGTTGGCTCCGGCTCATTTTAATCAGCCGATGGTGACTTCGGCTCCGGTAGTGCTTACGTTCTGTGCAGATTTCAATCGTTTCAGTAAATGGTGTCAGCAGCGAAAGGCTGTACCTGGGTATGATAATTCTCTTTCATTTCTTAATGCCGCTACCGATGCCTTGCTTGTAACGCAGAATTTCTGCACATTGGCCGAAGAACGCGGCTTGGGGATTTGTTATTTAGGCACTACTATTTATAATCCAGATCAAATAGTAGATGTATTGCAGCTTCCTCGTTTGGTGATGCCTGTAGCTACTATTACGGTTGGTTATCCGGACGAAACTCCCGAACAGCCTGATCGTCTTCCTTTGCATGGAGTGCTTCATCAAGAAGTGTATCATGATTATACAGAGAAGCAAATAGATGAGATTTTCTCATATAAAGAGTCTTTGCCAGAAAACAAGCATTTTGTAGAATTGAACCATACTGAAACCTTGGCTCAGATTTTTACAGATATCCGATATAAGAAAGCGGATAATGAAGCAATGTCAAAGGTGCTTGCTGCTACTTTGGCTCGTCAAGGGTTTGGAGATGAGTGATTGGTAAACAGATTAACAAAAAAAGCCATCAGCTGCTTTCTGGATACGATACAGAAACCTGCTGGTGGCTTTTTTTTATATATGTAAATGAATTGTTTTATTTTTGTCGGAGGCTTATTTCGATATCCTCAATTTCTGCTTTGAAAGCTTTGTCCACTTCTACTTGGTCTTTTATGATTTTACAAGCGTGCAATACGGTGGCATGGTCTTTGTTGCCAATAAGCTGACCGATTTTTGATGAAGAAGTGTCTGTATGTTTCTTTGCCAGATACATAGCCACCTGTCTTACTTGCACCACTTCTCTTTTACGGGTTTTGGTATGGATGGTAGAAGTGTCTACCTTGTAGTGGCTGCATACCTTCTCTACGATGTCCATAACGGTAAGAGGTTTGACTTCAGCGCATCTTACAGCTTGTCGTGTGATACGTTGCGCAAGGTCAAGGTCGATATCTTTTTTCAGTTGTATGGAATACACCAATAGCGAGTTGACAATACCTTCCAGTTCACGTACGCTTTCGTTTACACTTTCTGCTATATAGCAAATTACAGACTCTGGAATGTTCAGTCCGTCGCGGTGAATCTTATTGCGTAAGATGCTCTTGCGCAACTCAATGTCTGGTCGTTCCAATTCGGCAATCAATCCCCATTTGAAACGTGTTAGCAGACGGTCTTCCATGCCTTGCAACATGACAGGGGCACGGTCGGATGTCAGAATCAACTGCTTGCCGTTTTGATGTAGGTGGTTGAATATGTGGAAGAAGGTATTCTGCGTTTTGGTTGCACCTGCAAATTCCTGGATATCATCAATAATTAACACATCAATAGTTTGGTAGAAGCTGATAAAATCATTGAAATGGTTGGTGCGTACAGAGTCGGTATATTGCACTTGAAACAGATGGGCGGCGATATACAAAACACGTTTGTTGGGATATAGCTCTTTGATTCGTGTACCGATGGCATTAATGAGGTGCGTTTTCCCCACTCCTGAAGGACCATATAGGAATAATGGGTTAAAAGTACGTGCCGGATTTTGGGCTACGGTTTCAGCTACGGTACGTGAAAACTCATTGCTGCTTCCTTTTAGAAAGTTCTCAAAATTGTAGTTGGGATTCAGATGAGGATCCAAATCCTGTATTGCTGGAGCCTTTAATAGGCTGGGGCCCTTGTTCCCATCATGGGCAGGAGTTTGTGGGGACAAAGCATCAGAATGCTCTGTCCCTTTTATATCCTTTGTTGTGTGGTTGGCTTTGTCGGTGAGAATGGAGTACATTAACTCCGTGCCTTCACTTATTTCCTTATAAATGGCAGCGCGCAGCAATCCCACGTATTTATCTTCCAAATATTCATAGAAGATGGGGGTAGGGACTCCAATAGTCAAGGCTTTATCCTCGTATTTCAGTGGTACGATGGGTTCGAACCATGTTTTGAAAGCTGTCGCACTCACGTTGGCCTTTATAAAGAGAAGGCAACGATCCCACAGTGCAATAGCCTGATTGTTTTCAATCATATTTAACCTGTTATTAATAAAGCGAAACTTCTACTGCTGCAAAGGTCGTAATCTATTTTCAGAAAAACAAATGCTTTTTCTCTTGTTTTTTTAGAAATTAGTGTAATATTCTGTAATTCAGTTTGTTTAAATTTGAAAATGGATTGTTAAATTTTAGTTGTTCGTAAAAGCATAGGGTTGTCTGCTTTCTTTGCTTGGGGTGCTTATTAATACAAAAACAAGCCAACCCACTATTCCCTTGTTGGACTATTCAGCAGGTTGGCTTGCAAAATGAAATGGGTTTATCTTTTGCTTTTATTTAGAATATTTCTATATAATCATGATTAGTGACTTTTTATTTGTCTTTCTTTCCAAATAGAGAGAAGTGGACATAGCGTTTTGGATGGCTCTGCAGGTCGTTGAGCAAGCTGGCGGCATAGGCTGCTGTAGTATTGATGTTGTGATAGAAAGCTGTATCGTTCATCAGCAAGCCCAATGAGTTGTCTTTACGGTTCAACTTCTCGGTGAGCAATTGTACGTTTTGGAGTGTGGAATCCACTTTGCTGAAGGTAGCAGCAAAATCTGTTTCTTTGATGTTGCTGCTGATTGTTTTCAGGTCTTCGGTAATGGAAGTGATGTTTTCTGCTATTTTAGGCATGTCTTTTTCCATTAAGCGGTTGATTTGTTTTCCTGTCTTGTTAAATGTGGCAGTGAGCTCCTCTACGTTCTGTAGGGTGTTGGTTAGTGCCGGATTGGCCAATAGCGCATTCAATGAAGTTAAGATAGAATCTAATTTCGGAAGCATGATTTCCATTTTAGGCATGAGCGATTCTGCCGCTCCCATAATGCCGTTGTTGGCATATCCTATGATGGTGTCTTCTTCTTGGATGAAGGTATTGCTTTTCAGGTTCGGGATGAGATTCATCTTTACAGTTCCCAGCATTTCTGTAACCAATTCAGCGTGGCTCCCGGTAGGGATTTTCATGTTTTGTTCCATTTCGATGCCTACGATTACATGTCCTGGATTTTGATGGTTATATTGAATGTCGCTTACAATACCCACCTTGAAGCCATGTGCAAATACCGGGCTTGACTTGGAGAGACCATTGATGTTTTGGAAGTCTACATAATAGTAGCTTTCTGGTTTAAACAAGTTGATTCCTTTCAGGTAGTTGATTCCAAAAAAAAGGATCAGTAAGGCTCCGATACCTGCCAGCCCTATTTTTACTTCTTTTTTCATATTCTTATTAATCTGTTTTAATTGTCTAAATTATTTTTTGTTCTTGAATTCTCTGATAGCCTCATTAGTGTTTATCTTTTTCCCTTGTTTGAAGGCGATGATAAAAGCACCCTTGAAGCGGGGGGATACTTTCGACTTCAGCAAGCGGTAAATGGCATTGTAGTCTGTACTTTCCCCGTATGTATATTTATATAGGTTCTTCTCCTTATAATAGCTTGTGCCGGTTAGTCCTTTGAACTCTCGATGTTTGGCAGGGAGCTTCCTGTCAGAGGTCAGAATTTGTATCTTGAACACAGGCTTGCTGGATACCGTCTTTTCAGGAGCGGTATTTTTCTTGGCGGTAATAGTGCTACTTGCAGCTTGTGTCTTTGAAACCGTTTCTTGGGTTGTCGCTACAGGGTAGGTCTTTTCTATATTCGCAGTGCGAGTTGGGTCTTTATAACTCAAGAATGCCTGATAGATGCTTTGGGCCAATGCTTGTGAACCATTGTCTGAAAGTAGATAAGCTTCTTCAGATGGGTTGGTAATATATCCCAGCTCTATCAATACGCTAGGCATTGAAGTTTCTCTCAACACAAGAAATCCGGCCTGGTGGACTCCCTTATCGGTGCGTCGGGCATGGCTCTTGAACTGCTTTTGGATAAGTTGTGCCAATTGTACGCTCTGCGACATGTTTTGGTCTTGTAGAAACTCAAAAATGATGTAGCTCTCTGCTGAATTAGGATTGAAGCCTGCATATTGAGTCTGATAATCCTCTTCAATGAGGATAACGGCATTTTCTTTCTTGGCTACTTCCAGGTTTTCTTGCGTACGGTGTAATCCTAGAGTGTAGGTTTCTGTTCCTCTTACCTGGCTTGAGCGTGAAGCTATAGAATTGGTATGGATGGAGATGAATAGGTCTGCTTTGGCCTTGTTGGCTATTTCAGCTCTTTCGTGAAGAGGAACAAAACGGTCCTTGTCTCTGGTGTAGATTACTTTTGTGTCCTTTTGGTTTGCCTCTATGAGCTTGCCGAGTTTAAGGGCTACATTAAGGTTGATGGTTTTTTCTTTTCCTCTTCTGCCCAAAGCTCCAGGGTCATGTCCTCCGTGCCCAGGGTCAATTACAAGGGTAAAAGGACGTTTGTCGGGTGCGGAGTATCCGTAACTTGCCGGGGAAATGGAAAGTAGGTATATTATTAATATGTATATAGGTTTTGTTCTCATGATTTTTTATTAGTTGCAAATTTACTATTTTTTTATTTATTTCCGAGCAATCCGGTGAATAGTAGGAGAGAATGGCTATAAAAACGTGAATTTATACAATGATTGCCTATTGGTAGAGTTAGATTGGTAAAGGGTTGGTATATAAGATTCCATTTCCTGACCGATAAAGCAGGAACGAGTATATCATTCCTTAACTTGTCCTTCCAGAATCCTAAGTTACAACCTGCAATCCATCAATCGGTGCTTGAGTTTCAATAATCAGTGATTGTGTTTTATTAATCGCTGACGGTAGCTCAACTTTCCGTTGGGATAAAATGCTGAATCGCATCAAGCAAGTTGTTCTTTATGGTGCGGTATTTGAATCTTTAGGTATGGGCTTGCAGATGCTGCACGTGCGCTAGGCCTATCATATTTAGACGCCGGTTTTCCGTCGGCAGAGCTGGAATAGGTCAATTTTATTTCGCCAAGAGGCCGATGAATGGTTGTTTTTATGTATTTTTGCTCCGTTTTTACGTATGGCTTTTGCGTCCTTGCTTGGTGCTTCAAAGTACTGCTGCAAGGAGGCTTTATGCGCTATATGGGGGATGATAAATTTTTAATAATAGATACTATGTTGTTGCAATTTGTGAAGAACTGGACATTGCCGTTGGCTATGTTGATGGGGGTGCTTGTGTATTTTTTCTTTGCTTCTTTTGAATTTATGAATCCGGTAAAGCCGGTAGCCCGTATTATGATTAGTTGGCTCACGCCGTTTCTGATTTTTTCTCAGCTCCTTCTTACTTTCTGTAAAGTTGAGATAAAGGAACTTTCGCCTCGCCCTTGGGTAGGGTGGTTGTTGTTGTTTCAGTTGGTTGCGTGCTTGTTGACGGTTGGGCTGGTGATGTGTGTTCCTGCCGGGAGTTATTGGCGTATAGTTCTGGAGGGAATAATGGTCTGTTTTATTTGCCCTACGGCAACGGCTGCAGCTGTAGTGACCCATAAGCTGGGAGGAAGTGCGGCTGCGCTTACTACCTATACTTTATTGTCGAATGTGTTGGCGGCTGTGATGGTGCCGATATTGTTCCCCCTGGTGGAAGTCTCGGAAATCTCTTTCTTGGTAGCGTTCTCACGTATTTTGGGAAAAGTGTTCCCTCTGTTGCTGATGCCTTTTGTAGTAGCCTTGTTGCTTCGGTATTATTTGCCCAAGGTGCATAGTTTATTGGCATCATGTAAGGATTTAGCCTTTTATCTTTGGGCGGCAGCTTTGATTATAGTAATGGGGCAGACAACCGAGTCGGTGGTGGAAGGAGATACTTCCTTGGCTCAGGAGTTTGGAATTGCAGTTTTTGCTTTAGTGTCTTGTTGTTTGCAGTTTTTTGTCGGTAAGCGCGTGGGAGGGATGTATTCCGACCGTATCAGTGGAGGGCAGGCCTTAGGGCAGAAAAATACGGTATTGGCTATTTGGATGGCATGTACTTATCTTAATCCGGCTTCGCCCATTGCTCCCGGAAGTTATGTGTTATGGCAAAACTCAATCAACAGTTGGCAATTATGGAAGAAAAGGACTTCAAAATGAAGAAAAATGGATGTTTTGATAAAAAATGTACTTTCTTTTAAAAAAAAGTAGGAAAATGTTTGCAGGTTTAAAATAAAGCTGTAATTTTGCACTCGCTTTCGAAAAGGAAGTAAATCAAATATGGTGACTATAGTTCAGTCGGTTAGAGCGTCAGATTGTGGTTCTGAATGTCGTGGGTTCGAATCCCACTAGTCACCCTGATTGATAAAGCCTTGCAACGTTTCTGCTGCAAGGCTTTTTTTATGGCCTTATCTGAAAATGATTGCTTAATTTAGACTTATTTATTATATTTGCAAATAAATATAAATATTATGAAACAGCGTACGGTCGGTAAATTAGGAGTCATTTTGTCCGTTATCCTCTTCTGTATAGGAGTGGGAGTGTATAGTTTTGCCGAATTGGATAGCGTCGACAAGGAAAAGGAAGTGAATTTGTTTTCATACGTTCCAGCTGATTGTATTGGGGTGTTGGAGACAGACAACATAGAACTGCTGGCTACAGAATTCACCCAAGCGGCTTATACGTCGCAATTGGATACGTTAGAGAGCAACATATTGCTTCTGCTCCAAGATAAGTTTAACTCTTATATATCCGACAATACCCATGCCTTTAATAATCACATCAATCGTGTAGCTGTAAGTTTTCATTCCGAACTGTGTATAGCTCAGAATGTGGTGTTTTATTTTCGTACAGATGAGGCTGGGAAGAAGTTTCTTCATCAAATGATTCGGGAGGTGGCTAGTTTTGCTCCCAAGACCGAGACATATCGGGGAGAGAAACTTGACATCTATATGGTGCATCAAAAAGATTTCATCACCGTATATCAGGAAGATGGTTTTTTGGCATTGAGTTATCAGAAGCATTTGATAGAGCAAGTAGTTGATGCTTTCAAGAATCAGACA
Source organism: Phocaeicola sp. (assembly GCA_029257865.1). Lineage (GTDB taxonomy): Bacteria > Bacteroidota > Bacteroidia > Bacteroidales > Bacteroidaceae > Phocaeicola. Next base: position 10,585 of record JARIAN010000020.1, on the reverse strand, counting down.
TCCTTAATGGATAACAAGGCTTTTGCCGAAAAATATCATGATAAGGCATTCAATTTTATTACGCTTTATGGCAGGACTGCCGCAGTACCTTTGCTTTCGGATGCTGGGGTGGATTGTTGGAGTGAATTTGATATGCATTTTAATAGTGAGGTGTTTTATTTGAGTGGGGAGGTCTTTGAACCAGACTCTTGTGTGCGCCGTATGGCAGACCGTTTGGAGAATGTGACCTCTTTTTCTTCAGATAGTATTTTGCTGATGGCAGGTAGGCATCAGGTGGACTCTTGTATTTCCTGTGTTATTGCAGATTCGGAGCATACTTTGTTTGAGGAATGTATATCAAACCTTTCACGTGATGCATCTTATATCATGGTGGTTGATATGGATAAGGTGGCTCGTGAGCCGCAGAAGTATGCCGATTACTTGCCGAAGTTTATAATCGAACATACTTCGATGTTCCGTCCTTTTATTCTTTCTATTCAAGTTTCTAGCGTAAACGGACATCTTTCTCACATATTTGTGTTTACCTATAAGGACTGATGCTTAGCGTAGCCTGTTTTTGTGGAAATGTGGATTTACTTTTCGCATGAAGTAGATAATGGCGCAAACGGTGAGGAGGCTGCCAAAAAGATAGGCTATCCTGAACGAAGCGACTTCGGCGATATATCCCCCGCTAAGCATTCCTATGCCGAGTCCTACATCCCACGAGGTGAGGTAGGTGCTGGTGGCTGTCCCTCTTTGACTGTTGGGGGCCAGGTTGACAAAGAGGGTGTTGTAGGCGGGAAACATGGTTCCGAATCCTACTCCGAGCAGAAGGGCGATTATGAAGAAGAGAAAGGTGGTTTGTGGCAGGGCGATTTCTGCCATCCATCCGCAGGCTGTCAGCCCGAGAAAACATACGGCAACTAGAAACAGACCGTATGTGATTACTTCAGTGATTTTTCCTTTATCTACCAGACGGCCGCTAAATAGTCTGCTGATTGCCATTCCTACAGCCATCAGGGTGAAGAAGAATCCAGTTTCGGCTGTAATGCCTATTTGGTGTGCATACATAGCTACATAGTTGGTGGTCATTCCATAGGGGATGGAAAGCAGCAGCAGACTTATGCCAGCCGGTATTCCTTTTATCAGGATGAAGCGGTCTAGTGAGATTGCTTCTTTTTTTACCGGTGGGCGGTAGGTGGTCTTTACCATACATGCTGAAAGAAATCCTAGTAGGCAGGAGAGGAATCCATAGGTGAAGATGTGCATATATGGTGTTCCTGCATTATGGAGAAACAGTCCGAACATCGGACCTACTGACATGGCAAGATTATTGGTGAGCCCGTAATATCCTAAGCCCTCGCCACGGCGAGAAGATGGCATAATGTCAATGACTAATGTGTTTCCACCCACCGTGACTACACCGAATGAAATACCATGTACTATTCTGAATACAATGAAGAGTGTAAGGATGCCAGCCCAAATGTATCCCATGAAAACAACCATAAAAGTGAAATAGGCCAGCAGATATAAAGGCTTGCGTGAAAAGCTGTCTAGCAGGTATCCGGAAAAGGGACGGATACAAAGTGAAGACAAGGTGTAGCACGAAAGTACGATTCCGATGGTGGATTTGGTTGCTGTGAATATTTCAGAAAGGTAGAAAGGTAATACTGGTATGAGTAGCCAAAAACCGAAATAAAGGAGGAAATTGGCTGCAAGAATGGAGCAATAGTTGAAGGTGATGAGGCGTTCTTTTCCCATAAAATAAGATGAATGATATTATGAAAGTGTAAATGCTGTATTTACATTGTCTATGCTTATAGATATAACAAAGCCGTTTTAGCAAGAAGTCGCTAAAACGGCTTTTATTATATAGATAGAAACGGCTGTTAGTTGGCCGATTCAAATTCTTCAAGGAAGCGTGTATCGTTTTCAGAGAACATACGCAAGTCTTTTACTTTGTATTTCAAGTTTGTGATACGTTCTACTCCCATACCGAAAGCATAACCGGTGTAGACTTTGCTATCGATTCCGTTAGATTCAAGCACGGCAGGGTCTACCATGCCACAACCCAAGATTTCCACCCAGCCGGTGTATTTGCAGAACGGGCAGCCTTCACCACCGCAGATGTCACAACTGATGTCCATTTCTGCGCTAGGTTCAGTAAATGGAAAGTAAGAAGGGCGCAGGCGGATTTTTGTGTTCGGACCGAACATTTCCTGTGCAAACTGGAGCAATACCTGTTTCAAGTCGGTAAACGAAACGTTCTTGTCGATATACAGACCTTCTACCTGATGGAAGAAGCAGTGTGCGCGGTAGCTGATAGCTTCGTTACGGTAAACACGTCCCGGGCAGATGACGCGGATAGGAGGCTGAGTGTTCTCCATGATGCGGCTCTGTACAGAAGAAGTGTGTGTGCGAAGAATGATGTCAGGGTGGCTTTCAATGAAGAAAGTGTCCTGCATGTCGCGCGCTGGATGGTCTTCTGCAAAATTCATAGCCGAGAATACGTGCCAGTCATCTTCTACTTCAGGGCCGTCGGCAATAGTGAATCCCAAGCGGTTGAAGATATTGATGATTTCGTTGCGGACAATGGTCAGTGGGTGGCGTGTTCCCAATTCTACCGGGTAGGCTGTGCGGGTAAGATCGAGTTCAGCTGCGCTATTGTCTTGTCCTTCAAAAGTTTCTTTCAGTTCTGCGATACGTTCCTGGGCACGGTTTTTCAATTCATTAAGTTTCATACCCATTTCTTTCTTTTGTTCGGCAGGAACGTTTCTGAAATCAGCCATCAAAGTGCTGATGGCACCTTTTTTGCTCAGATATTTGATGCGGAGAACTTCCAGTTCCTCTGCGTTAGAGGCAGTAAGTCCTTCGATTTCCTGAAGCAACTGTTCTATTTTTGCTAGCATATTTATTTTTGTTTTTTTATTCTTTCATTTTTGCAAAGGTAAGGATTAAAACTGAATATATCTTCTTTTTTGGGTAACAAAAAAAGAAACTCCGGTTGATTTGTCGGTTAATGAAAAAAATAAGGTATTTTTGTAGACGATATTTATCGAAGTTTAAGTGATGAAAAAAGGATTGCTCAGCATTGCGATTATGGTGTTGGCTACTTCGTGTGGAGGTGGCGGAAAGACAAGTGTACCTTCTGTAACGGAAAGGTCCGATAATGATTCTCTGGTATCTCCGGGAGAAGTTGTTCCGATAGTGGAAGAGGTACAGGAAGACTCCTGCTGGATAGCAGAAGATGTGATTCCTGTGACGGCCGACGAAAGTTTTGCTGATTTCTTTTATAATTTCACATCCGATTCTGTTTTTCAGCGAGCTCGTATTGTTTTTCCTATTTCTTATTATAAAGCCGATAAGGTGGTCCGTATTTCAGCCGAAGACTGGAGGTTCGACCCTTTGTTCTCCGATGATTTGGTGTATACTGTGTTGTTTGACCGTGTGGAGGATATGGAGATGGAAAAGGATACGGCTGTCCATAGCGTACAGGTTGATGAAATAGATTTGAAACATCGGATAATCAACCGGTATTATTTTGAGCGGATTAATAACTCGTGGTTCTTGGAGGCTATGAATAAGATGGAACTTCCGGTAACGGAAGGAACGAAGGAGGATTTTTATTCTTTTTATTATCGTTTTGCCAATGATTCTGTATTCCAGCAGGAGCGTGTGTTGTCTCCGTTGCCGTTTGTGACAGTCGATCCGGAGGATGAATTTCAAATTTTGGAAACTACCTTAGATGTTGGGCAATGGTTCTCTTTCCGTCCCCCTCTGGTAAAGAATATTCTTACCAATATTCATTACGGTCAGCCGGAAATGGCAAGGACCCATCATAAGGTGGTGGAATTTAAGGAGTTGGGAAACGGGTTTAATAATACGCTTTATTTCAAACGTTTCAATGGCTTGTGGAAATTGGTGAAGTTTGAAGACTTGAGCGATTGAGTTTTTTGTTGGGATGAAGATAGGGAAGTATATTTGGGAATGAATAAATTGAAATAGATATGAAAATACTCCGTGACTGTTCTTTGTTGGGACACAATACTTTTGGAATAGATGTTAAGGCCGCACGTTTAGTCGAGCTCGATTCGGAGGGTGAGGTGGTTGATTTCTTGAAGACTGATGCCGAAGATAGGGCTTCCATGTTGGTGGTGGCGGGAGGTAGTAATTTGCTTTTTCTTGCCGATTATCCTGGCACGGTGCTGCACGTAAATATTAAAGGTATAGAAGTGGTTTCGCAAACCGACGAGTGGATTGATGTGCGTGTTGGAGCTGGTGAAGTGTGGGATGATTTTGTGGCGTTTGCTGTGGCCAACGGTTGGTATGGAGCCGAAAATTTATCGTGGATTCCCGGTGAGGTGGGCGCCTCGGCGGTACAGAATATCGGAGCCTATGGGGTTGAAGCGAAAGATTTGATTTTGAATGTGGAGGTTGTTGACCGGAAGGATGCTTCGAAGCGTTGCTTTGAAAATGTGGAATGTAAGTATGCATATCGTTCCAGTATCTTTAAGGGTGAACTGAAAGGGAGGTATTTGGTTACTTATGTGACTTATCGTTTGAGAAAGACTCCGGTATGGCATTTGGATTATGGAAATATTCGTGCTATCTTGGCTGAAAAGCAATGTCCGCTTACATTGGAGAATCTTCGTGCTGCTATTATTGAAATAAGAGATGCTAAATTGCCCGATCCTAAGGTGACAGGCAATGCCGGCAGTTTCTTCATGAACCCGGTCGTGGCAAAGGAACTGTTTGATGCGTTGAAGGTGCAGTTTCCTGACATGCCTTGTTATCCTGTGTCGGAAGATAGGGTGAAGGTGCCTGCCGGATGGTTGATTGACCGTTGCGGATGGAAAGGCAAGTCTTTAGGACGTGCGGGAGTACATAAGAACCAAGCTTTGGTCTTGGTTAATTTAGGAGGTGCTACGGGTGAAGAGATTGCTGCATTGGCACGTGAAGTGGCAACTTCTGTGATGCAGAAGTTTGGCATTGAGATTTCTCCGGAAGTGAATTACATTGGATGAATATGTTTGCTTCAATAAATGAAAAGATAAAAGTTACAGTGCTGGGCAGTGGCACATCTACAGGAGTTCCGATGGTGGGGTGCTCTTGCCCGGTATGCTTGAGTGATGATATGCGGGACAAGCGTTTGCGCTGCTCGGCCTTGTTTGAGGTTCATGGTGTTCGTATCTTGATGGATTGCGGTCCTGATTTTCGAGCTCAGGCTTTGTCTATCGGAAAAGATGCGTCTCTCCCGATAGATGGGGTGCTGATTTCACATGAGCATTATGACCATGTAGGGGGACTGGATGATTTACGCCCTTACTCTTATCTGCGAGGTGACCTCTCTGTCTTTGCCGAGGAATACATGGCTACGCGTATTCGCACTCGTATTCCTTATTGTTTTACTGAAAAATTATATCCCGGTGTACCTCGTATCTCTTTGCATGAGGTGAGTCCGTATGTACCTTTTGAAGTGTTAAACAGTGAAGGTGCATCGGTGGAGGTTGTACCGTTTAGGGTGGTACATGGAAGTTTGCCTATATTAGGCTATCGTATAGAAAAGGTAGCTTGGATAACGGATATGACAAAGATGCCGGAAGAAAGTTATCGTGTGTTGGAGGGAATTGACACATTATTTATTAATGCTTTGCGTATTGCTCCGCATGCTACTCATCAGTCTTTGGGTGAGGCTTTGAGGCAGATAAAGAGGATTGCACCGCGGCAGGCGTTCTTGATTCATGTCAGTCATCAGATGGGGCTGCATGCCGAAGTGGAGAAAATTCTTCCTTCAGGTGTGTCGCTTGCTTTCGATGGAATGAAGGTGGTAGTGTCTTGATGGGGGATGGATGCGGAGATATAGATAAAAAAAAGACGATGATGCTTGTTTCTTTTGAAGGCATCATCGTCTTTTTTCTATGTACACTTCCTGTTTTAGAATGCTTCGGTCATGTTGAAATAAAATAAGTTCTGCTTGTTCTGAAAGTTTCGTCCTATATCAAGTCGTACATTCATTCTAGGCTGCACTTCAATACGCAACCCTACACCAGCATTAGGTAGAACTCCTTCTATCTTGCCAGGGGTTGGTCCCATGAATCCACATCCTCCCCAGGCTACGAATCCCAAATGATGTATCATTCGTTTCACCCACGTACTTTTGTCGGTGTTGAACATCTGTCGGTATTCCACGATTGCCAGGTGGGAAGCTTTGTCTCGGTATTGCCCCATGTAGTATCCTCGTAGGTCGAATGGTGTACCGCTCAGCACATATTTGTTGAGAGGAATGTTTTTTCCGAACACGTTCTTGCTTTGTAAGGTCCATGCCAAGATTTTCCGTTGTCCCAACTGTTTATATTGGCGGTAGTCAAGTTCAAAACGATAAAAATTGTCATCTCCTCCCAGCCATTTCTGATACATGATTCCCCTGAAGTCCAAATAGGTTCCTTTGTAAGGATTGGCAGGAACATCACGTGTGTCGTAGGTCAACAGAAAACCGAGTCCGGAGCTGAAATTGGAATATCCGTTTCCTTTGCCTCCGGCAGCTACGTAATCTGCTTGCTCTATCATATGTTTTGCAGGTTCTGTAATCTTGTCGTAGTTCAAGTCAACTTGAGGGCCGGCAAAAAAGTTAGATTCACCCAGACGGAACAAGAACCAGGGGTTTATCTGAAGACTTCTGTAACGATATTGGCTGGTAGAATCACTTCGTTCGTAGTGCTTATTGGTGTTATATCCCACACCATAGAAATTTTCCAGAGTGTTTTTGTAGATGAATTGTCCGAAGATGCGGAACCTGTCGTTTTTGAAGAACAGTTGAGGTTTCATAACGATGCTCATCCCACCGTTGAACATAACGGCAAGTGACGCTGGAAGAACGGACCGCTTGGTGGTGCTATCTTGTGGATTCATACTGAATGTGAGGAGGGCACTTCCTCCTACGAGTAATCCGAAGTCGGGTGTATAGCTAGGGCCACCTAATATATTATAATGTAGGTTGCGCTTTGCTTTTTTTGCCTTGCGCATTTCTTTCCTTTCGGTTTTTGATATGATGGAAAGACTGTCGGTGTCCGAGGATTCCATATAAGAAGGTCGGGCATAGCTGGCAAGTATGCTGAAGCATACCGCTCCAAATAATAGTAATCTTTTCATAAAATGCATTTTCAGCGACAAAGTTACAATTTTTTTTCTTTGCTTTATCGGTGTTTAAATCAGAGTTTGTGGTCTGTTTGATGGAATCATTCGATATTAATTCTGCCAGTATGCTTGTTTTGAGTCACTTTCACAAAATCGTTCTAAAAAATGATAATCTTTTTGGTGATTATCCATCTATTTCCTAATTTTACCCTGATTGAAAATTTAAATACAAAAGAATATGACTGTTATAGAGCGTTTTTTGAAGTATGTAACTTTCGACACTCAGTCTGATGAATCAACAGGAGTTACTCCAAGTACTCCTAAGCAGATGGTGTTTGCAAAATATCTGATGTCGGAATTGGAAGCATTGGGATTGGAAGATATCTCTTTGGATGAGAATGGATATCTGTTTGCTACTCTTCCGGCAAATACGGGTCGTGAAGTGCCGACTATCGGTTTTATTGCTCACATGGATACCAGTCCGGACATGACAGGCACCGATGTACGTCCGCGTATTGTGGAGAATTATGATGGAAGCGATATTGTGCTTTGCGAAAAAGACCAGATTGTACTTTCTCCGAAGCAGTTCCCGGAATTGAAAGACCATGTGGGAGAGGATTTGATTGTGACCGACGGGCATACTTTGTTGGGAGCGGATGATAAAGCGGGTATTGCGGAAATAGTGGCTGCTATAGAGTACCTGAAACTGCATCCGGAAGTAGAGCATGGAAAGATTCGTATCGGTTTCAACCCGGATGAGGAAATCGGACTGGGGGCACATAAGTTTGATGTGGAGAAGTTCGGATGTAAATGGGCTTATACGATGGATGGTGGAGAAGTGGGTGAACTGGAATTTGAGAACTTCAATGCAGCAGCTGCTAAGATTCGTTTCAAAGGACGTAATGTGCATCCGGGCTATGCCAAGAACAAGATGATTAATTCTATGTTGCTTGCTACTGAGTTTGCTGGTCTGTTGCCTGAAAATGAAACTCCTGCTACTACTGCCGGATATGAAGGATTCTATCATTTGATTGGCATGGAAGGTGAAGTGGAGAATTCGCAACTTTCATATATCATTAGAGACCATGACCGTGAAAAGTTTGAGGCTCGCAAGACTTTCATTGTAGATTGTGCCGATAAGATGAATGAAAAATATGGTGAGGGTACGGTCTGTGTGGATTTGAAAGACCAGTACTATAATATGCGTGAACAGGTGGAACCATTGATGCATATCATTGACATTGCCTTTGCTGCTATGAAGGAGGCTGGCGTGGAACCTAAGGTGAAGGCTATCCGTGGTGGTACCGACGGTGCGCAGCTGTCATTTAAAGGTCTGCCGTGCCCGAATATCTTTGCTGGAGGATTGAATTTCCACGGACGTTATGAGTTTGTGCCGGTTCAGTCTATCGAGAAAGCCATGAGTGTGGTGGTGAAGATTGCTGAACTGACTGCTAAAAGATATTGATGGAATGGTCTGTGTGCTGCAAGATATTTGCAGCATACGGGCCGTTTTTTTTATTTATATAAACCTTAATTTTTTGAAAGATGAAAACCACTCCGTTTACCGAGAAACATATCAGTCTCGGAGCAAAGATGCAGGAATTTGCCGGCTATAATATGCCGATAGAGTATTCTGGTATTATTGACGAACACATGGCGGTTTGTAATGCTGTGGGCGTGTTCGATGTGTCTCACATGGGGGAGTTTTGGGTGAAAGGACCTCATGCTCTTGATTTTATTCAGCAGGTTACTTCTAATAATGCTGCGGCGCTTGTGCCGGGAAAGGTGCAATATACTTGTTTCCCTAATGAAACAGGGGGCATTGTAGATGATTTGCTGGTTTATGCCTACGAGGACGAGAAGTTTTTGCTGGTTGTCAATGCGGCTAATATTGAGAAAGACTGGAACTGGTGTATGGCGCATAATAAGGTGGGGGCTGAGTTGGAAAATGCTTCCGACCGTATGGCGCAATTGGCGGTGCAAGGACCTCGGGCCGTTGAAGTGTTGCAGAAGTTGACTCCGGTGAAGCTTTCTGAAATTCCTTACTATTCTTTCTGTGTAGGAGAACTGGCTGGGGTGGAAAAGGTGATTATTTCTAATACTGGATATACTGGTGCGGGTGGTTTTGAACTTTATTTTTATCCGCAAGATGCGGAGTGTATCTGGAATGCGGTCTTTAAGGCTGGTGAAGAGTTTGGAATAAAGCCTGCCGGACTGGGAGCGCGTGATACGCTTCGGCTGGAGATGGGTTTTTGCTTGTATGGAAATGATATTGATGATACTACTTCTCCTTTGGAGGCTGGCCTGGGATGGATTACGAAGTTTGTGGATGGAAAAGATTTCACAAATAAGGATGCTCTCTTGAAACAGAAACAAGAGGGGGTAGCCCGTAAGTTGGTAGGATTTGAGATGGTAGACCGTGGAATTCCTCGTCATGGCTATCTGTTGGTGGATGAGGCTGGCGAGCAGATTGGTCATGTTACATCAGGTACGATGTCTCCATTGAGAAAGATTGGTATTGGTTTGGGATATGTGAAGACTGCTTTTTCTAAACCTGATACTGAAATTTGGTTGGATTGTCGTGGGCGAAAATTGCGTGCTAAAGTGGTGAAGCCTCCTTTCCGCAAGTGAAACGATATCGAGAGTTAATATTCCTGCTTGATTTGCTTTTACAGAAGTAAGTCAAGCAGGATTTTTTTTGTTTTTCTTTTGTTTGCTTTAGCTTATTATTACATATTATAACATTTCAGCCTAATTGAATTGCTTCAATTAGAGAGAGAATTCGGATGATTTTTGCTCGTTTTATGGAGAAGGGCTGAAATCATGCCGACGTTTTTTGGGGATCTTCTAATTATTTTTGGAGAAATATTTAGTCATTTTCTCCAAAATAATTAGAAGATTGGGTAAAAATATGCCGACGATTTGAACTGCATGCTCTGAAGGTCTGGAAAAAAGGAGGGGAGAGGGGTGTTTTTTGCTCTGTTTTTGTGTTATTCGGATAGAAATGGAATTTATAATTAATGGTTTTATTTCATTGGTATATAGTATGATAGGTGGATTTTGGAACCGCGAGAATCGTTTCTTTGGCGGCATCCGTACACCTGTACGTAAACGGGCGAGTCTCGGAAGGTGTGTTTACATTGTTTAACAGTTGGAGGCGATGGGGGAATTCCTGTCGCTTTATTGTAATAACTTGCTTTTCTCCGCTGGTTTTGACAATCTGTCATCCGGTCTGTGATGGCCACTTTATATTATATAATGTGTATGAAAATCCGTCGGTGAAAAAGCATTGAAAATATTTTATACTGTAAACGTCTGTTTTATAATGTTTTTGCAAACGAATGTGAAAATAGTTATAAAAAAGTTTGTGCAAATGCTTGCAGAATCGGAAAAAGTCTGTACTTTTGCAACCGCTTTCGAGAGAGAAACGCGTTGGTAACTTGAAATGATGTTACGGAAGTAAGCGAGAAGC
>JARIAN010000111.1 GCA_029257865.1 Phocaeicola sp. | reverse complement strand
GGCGAGGAGAACAAAGGAAGAGCTGACTATTATATCTGTGTACCCGAAAATATGACAAGCAGCTATTAAACTTAACATTACATCAACTCTAAGAACCGCTATTGACAGATGTTTCTTCAATAGCGGTTTTCTTTTACAGCCAATTTAACCCCCTCCTTTTTCTGTCTTTACAAGGAAATATGTAAATTTGCAAGATGTATTCAAAGGAATAAACGCATGCAGACAAGTAATCAGAATTTCACAATACTCCCGAACTCACTGGCTGGGAACTTAGGTATCAAGCTTGTATCTATGGAAGAAGGACTAGTGAAAGCTACCATGCCGGTAGACGAAAGAACTACCCGACCAGCCTCTCCAACCGATATTCTCAACGGAGGTGCTTCCATTGCACTGGCAGAAACCATAAGCGGATACGGTTCTCTGGCACTATGCAGCACAGACATGACTCCTTGCGGCATTCAAGTCAGTGCAAACCATGTGAGAATTGTCCCTGAAGGTACATATGTTGAAGCTACCGCACGACTAGTCCATCATGGAAAAACAACTCATATATGGAATGTCGACATTACCACACCCGACGGGAAAATGGTATGTACCGCACGCATTGTCAACTTAATCATCAAGAAACGCTCATGAATTTACCCGATATAAATACGATACATCTTATCGACCGGATGACACAAAGCAAAACATGCTTTGCACTCTACCGGCTACCATGGACGGATGAACCTATTCTGGTATTGCAAGGTGACACAAATACTTGCACGATGAACGAATTAAATAGCTTAAATGGACAAAAAGGATTTGTCATGGCACCCTTTGTCACTTCCGAAAAGCATCCTATTGTATTGATTCGTCCCGACTGGATAGGACATCAATGGCATGGTATTGCAGATGTATTGCAAGAGTTCAGCCAAACCTTCCAAGAAGAGAAAATCTGCCGGAAAGAAAATCAACCGGTGCAATCAATCGAAACAAGCCAACTGAAACAAGTTTATCAGCAAGCATTCGAAGAATTTATTGAGCCGTTGCATAAAAGACATTTCCAAAAGTTGGTGCTATCTCGCTCTGCCCAAACAGACCTTCCCGAAGGATTCTCCGCATTAGAAACTTTTGTGCGAGCCTGCAACAGCTACCCACGCATGATGATTTCACTATGCCACACCCCTGTGACAGGAACATGGCTGGGAAGCACTCCGGAAATAATTCTCAGCGGACAACAGAACGAGTGGCATACTGTTGCACTGGCAGGTACAATGACTATTCAAAATGAGGTTATTCCTACCGAATGGAGCCACAAGAACCAAGAAGAGCAAGCTTTAGTAAGCAACTATATTCGTAACATTCTGAAGAACTTTGGCTGTAAGGTTTCCGAAAATGGCCCTTATACGGCACGGGCCGGACATTTGGTTCATCTGAAAACAGATTTTTCCTTCCAGTTCAAAACACCCGAACTGATTGGACAACTGCTTACAGAGTTGCATCCAACTCCAGCTGTCTGTGGCTTGCCTAAAAAGGATGCCTATGCGTTCATCCCGTGCCATGAAGGATATGACCGAGAATATTACTCGGGCATTATAGGATGGCTAGACCCCATGAACGACACAACTCTTTATGTAAACTTACGATGCATGCATATTCAAGACACTACGGCTACCCTATATGCGGGAGGAGGAATTTTGCCTCAGTCAACTCCCGATACTGAATGGGAAGAAACAATGTTCAAGATGAATACCATGCAAAACATATTATAATATAATGTATACCGACAAGAAAAATATCCTACAATTGGTCGTCTTGTTACGAGCACACGGCATAAAACGAATCGTTTTATGTCCGGGAAGCAGAAATATCCCTATCGTACAGACACTGGCCAACATACCCGACTTTACTTGCTACTCCATTACAGATGAACGCAGTGCTGGCTTTTTTGCTCTAGGACTCGCGCTGCAAGGAGGTAGCCCAACTGCTGTATGCTGCACTTCGGGAACTGCTTTACTCAATCTTCACCCAGCCGTAGCAGAGGCTTTTTATCAACAGGTTCCTTTGGTCATCATTTCGGCCGACCGGCCTGCAGCATGGATTGGACAAATGGACGGACAGACATTACCACAACCGGGAGTATTTGGCACATTGGTGAAGAAATCGGTTTCCTTACCGGATATCCATTCGGAAGAAGATGAATGGTATTGTAACCGCCTTATCAATGAAGCTTTATTAGAACTGAATCATCACGGAAAAGGTCCTGTGCACATCAATGTGCCGGTAAGCGAACCGTTTTTTTTACTTCCGGAAACCAAATTACCTGATGCCAGAATAATTACCCGATATCAAAACCTGAATGTCTACGACAAATATTACCAGCCACTGATAGACCGTTTAAACCGATATCAAAAACGTATGGCAGTAATCGGGCAGATGAATCTGATTTATCTATTCGACAAACGGTCGCAGAAGATGCTTTACAAGCATTTTGCCTGGTTCTCAGAGAACCTCAGCAATCAAACCATCCCCGGAATACCTATCCGCAACGTAGATGCCTTGCTTTGTTCCATGAACCAAGAAGAACAAGAAAAAATGCGCCCTGAGTTATTGATAACTTATGGCGGACACATCATATCTAAACGGCTCAAGAAGTTCTTACGCAAACATCCACCTCTGGAGCATTGGCACATCGCATCAGATGGAGCTATAGCCGACCTGTACGGCTCGCTTACCACTGTTATAGAAATGAACCCTTTTGAGTTTCTAGAAAAGATTGCCCCGATGATGGATACCCGCACTCCGGAATATCCACGCGGATGGGAAGCACGCTCAAAAGCGATAGCTAAAGCCCAGCTTCCTTACTCCGAAATGAGTGCTATCGGCAAAGTCATCCGCCACTTGCCCATTTCATGCTCACTGCACTTGGCAAATAGTTCGACTGTAAGATATGCTCAATTTTACGAACTGCCACAAGATGTGGAAGTCTTGTCTAATAGAGGGACAAACGGTATTGAAGGATCATTGTCTACTGCTTTAGGATATGCCGCAGCCTCCGAGAAACTGAACTTCATCTTAATTGGTGACTTGAGTTTCTTTTACGACATGAATGCTTTGTGGAATTCTAATTATGGTTCAAATATACGTATTCTGCTGCTCAACAATGCAGGAGGGGAAATCTTTCATGCCTTGCCGGGCTTACAACTACACGAAAACGCCCAGCATTTTGTCACCGCCCCACACAAGGCTACTGCCAAAGCATGGGCAGAAGACCGTGGATTTGAATATTTGGCAATACACAATGATACTGAATTGGATGAGGCTATACCTTCTTTTACTCAACCATCCATCACCCGTCATCCGATACTGATGGAAGTCTTTACCGACAAGGAGCAAGATATCGAACTGCTAAAACAATATTATCACGGACTTAAATAACAACAATCCGGCTCACCCCGGTTTGTCTTACATTATAATCTATTAAACTCATAAAAATATGGCACAACAAAGAGAATGGAAAACCATCAAGGAATATCAAGATATTCTTTTTGAATTTTACAATGGCATTGCCAAGATTACAATCAACCGCCCTCGCTACCGCAATGCGTTTACCCCTACCACAACAACCGAAATCAGCGATGCCCTGTATTTTTGCCGAGAATGCCAAGATATCAACGTCATCGTACTCACTGGAGCTGGCGACAAGGCATTCTGCTCTGGAGGTGATATGCACGTAAAAGGACATGGAGGATATGTGGGAACTGATGGAGTTCCTCGCCTCAATGTACTGGATGTACAGAAACAGATTCGCTCTATTCCCAAACCAGTCATCGCAATGGTCAACGGATATGCTATCGGAGGCGGACACGTACTTCATGTGGTATGCGACCTTACCATTGCATCTGAAAATGCAATCTTCGGACAGACCGGTCCACGCGTAGGCAGCTTTGACGCCGGATTCGGATCTTCTTATCTGGCTCGTATTGTAGGACAGAAGAAAGCTCGTGAAATCTGGTTCCTGTGCCGCCAGTATTCAGCTCAGGATGCATTGGATATGGGACTGGTAAACAAGGTAGTTCCTTTAGACAAACTGGAAGACGAAGTGGTAGAATGGGCAGAAACCATGATGCAACACAGCCCGCTGGCTCTCCGTATGATTAAGGCCGGACTAAATGCCGAACTTGACGGACAAGCTGGTATCCAGGAATTGGCAGGAGATGCCACTATGCTATATTACATGACAGAAGAAGCGCAAGAAGGCGGAAAGGCTTTCTTGGAAAAACGCAAACCAGACTGGAGCAAATACCCAAAATTCCCTTAAATATATGAAGTGTCAGATTGAAATCATACCGCGCACCCTGCATTTTAAACAACCTGCAGGAACTTCGCGCGGCATCTACCGCACACGAAAGGTATGGTATCTGAAACTGACAGACCTTGAGACAGGCAAATGGGGCATCGGAGAATGTGCCCCTTTACCCGACTTGAGCGTTGATGCTATTCCAGAATACGACAAGATACTGGCTCAATGGTGTGCACAGACAGAAAAAAACGGATGCATTGACTATGAAGGGATGCGCCCTTTTCCTTCTATGCTTTTCGGACTGGAAACTGCCTTTGCACATCTCAAGGCAGGAGACATGAAACTTACCGATACTTTATTTTCACAAGGGAAAAAGGGAATTCCTATTAATGGCCTCATCTGGATGGGAAAATTTGAAGAAATGTATCAGCGCATCGAAGAAAAAATGCAACTAGGATACCGGTGCATCAAACTAAAAATAGGAGCCATCGATTTCAAAAAAGAACTGGCACTGCTGGCACATATCCGCACACACTTCTCTCCCGAACAGATTGAACTACGCGTAGATGCCAACGGAGCATTTTCTCCAGAAGATGCCTTGCAAAAAATAAAGCAACTGAATGAATTTGTGCTGCACTCTATCGAACAACCTATCCGAGCCGGACAATGGAAAGAGATGAGCCGACTTTGTACCGATACTCCTCTTCCTATCGCACTCGACGAGGAACTGATTGGAGTAAATACGCTAGAGAAAAAAATCGAACTGCTCGATACCATCCGGCCACAATACATCATACTAAAGCCATCACTCCACGGAGGAATGCAAGGAGCAGACGAATGGATTAGACTGGCGCAAGATAGAGGCATTGGATGGTGGGCCACTTCTGCTCTCGAGTCGAACATCGGACTTAACAGCATCGCACATTGGTGTGCAACCAAACAGCCCCTTATCCCCCAAGGCCTGGGTACGGGACTACTGTTCACCGACAACATTGATTGTGCCCTGCATATCAAAGGTGATTGCCTGTGGTATAATCCACAAATACAGGAACCTAATTTTAAACAATTTCTTAAATGAACTCATTTATAACTGAAATACCCCGTCAGCACATCATCATTGACGGGGTTTACTATTCTGCAGAAGACATCATTCCATCTGCCGACAACGGAAAAAGCAAACTACAGCTTTTCTTTGAAAAACGATACGGGGAAGATAGTTTTCATGTAGACCTCTCCAAATTTCTAAGCGAATGGTTTGACAGTTCTGAAACCATTTCTGTTCAAACCTCCGGCTCTACAGGTGCCCCTAAAAAGATGCAAGTAGAAAAGAAACGGATGATGAACAGCGCCATGCTTACTGTATCTTTCTTGAATATACAAAAGGGCGACACTGCTCAACTATGCATGCCCTTGAAATATATTGCCGGAAAAATGGTAGTGATACGCGCACTCGTTGCTGAACTGAACCTCATCCCAATCACTCCTTGCGGACATCCCATGGAGACTCTCCCTGTTGCCCCCACATTTTCGGCCATGATTCCGATGCAAGTTTATAACTCACTGCAAAACCCTAGAGAATGTGAGCTGCTCAAACAAGTAAAGCATTTGATTATCGGCGGCGGAAGCATTGATGACTCATTAAGTAATGCTTTAAAATATTTTCCCGAAGCTGTATGGAGTACGTATGGAATGACTGAAACCCTTTCACACATCGCCCTCAGAAAACTGAGCGGAAAAGATGCTTCCATCTGGTACACCCCTCTCCCTGAAGTGAACGTTTCGATTTCCGACTGCGGCACACTGGTCATAGACGCTCCCAAAGTAAGTAGCCAAACACTAGTAACTAATGATATTGCCGTATTCAACGAACGCGGACAGTTTCGCATCTTAGGCCGGAAAGACAACACCATCAATACCGGAGGAGTGAAAGTGCAGATAGAACAGGTGGAGGCGCTTTTAAAGCCACTACTCTCCACTTCGTTTATGATTACTTCCATACCCGACCCTAAATTTGGCGAGCGTATCGTGTTGCTTCTTGAAAACTCATTTAATATCTCTTTCAAAACAGTCCATCAAGCTATAGATACACTACCACCCTACTGGCAACCCAAAGAGATACTCTATGCCTTGCAGTTACCACTTACCGAAACTGGAAAACCAGACCGTGCAAAGGCGAAAAAACTGGCACTAGAGCTATCTAAGCAATAAAAAGTCCTTTTTCATTAATTCCCGACCTGCTTTCTCTATCGGGAATTAATGAATTAACGAAGTATAACCTCCCCACCACCTTCTTCCTTAAACCTCCTTATTCTATACCATCGACAGACAAACTTATGATAAATCAAGACTTTTAATCCCACTTCAAAAAAGTAACCAACAGTTTGTTCTTGTTTTAATTTTTTATTATTTTTGCATATAACGATAAACATAAAGCCGCTTAAATATATAAAATCATACCTTAAATTGAATTATATGTTAATTTAAGGAAAATGCTTAATAATTTCTATTAAAGCATCACACAAGTTAACAAATAGAATGTTAAATTTGCCTTTATGAAAAAAACGACTATTTGGATATTAGGTGTTGTAATGGGACTCTCTTTTCTAAGTCTGCTCTACCTACAGGTAAGCTATATAGAAGAGATGGTCAAAATGCGCAAGGAGCAGTTTGAAGAAAATGTAGGACGCAGCCTTGCCCAAGCAGTTCATAATCTGGAACTCGTAGAAACAAAGAAATATCTGGAAAAGGATGTGGCAGCAACTGAACGTGCAGCGCAGCTCTCGGAACAGATGAAGCAGAAAGAAGCAAATACTGAAAATACCATAGAGCGTCACCAATATACGGTAACTGCTCCTGATGGAAGTACCTTCTCTTCTTTTGAACTGAAAACAATCATCAACCGACCGTCTAATATTCCAAAAGTAATTATATCTACAGGAAAGAACATCCCGCAAACGTCAAGAGCCTTGCAGGAAATCTTGAAGGAAAGATACATCTACCAAAGAGCCTTGTTGGACGAAGTGGTCTATAACATTTTATATACGGCCAGCGACAAACCGCTCCGAGAAAGAATCAACTTCAAACAGTTGGACCATTTCCTGAAGGCTGAACTGCTGAACAATGGCATCGACATCCCTTACCATTTTACAGTAACCGACCGTGACATGAAGGTTGTTTACCGCTGCTCAGACTACAGTTACAACAGCGAAAAAATCTATTCAAGGCTATTGTTTGAAAAAGACCCTCCTGCCAAGATGGGATTTGTAAACATATTCTTCCCTACAATGGACAGCTATATCTTCAGCTCCGTAAAGTTCATGATTCCATCCATCATCTTTACACTGGTCCTGCTGATTACATTTATTTTTACAATATATATCATCTTCCGACAAAAGAAACTGACGGAAATAAAGAATGATTTCATTAACAACATGACCCATGAATTCAAAACTCCTATTTCCACCATCTCTTTGGCTGCACAGATGCTAAACGACCCTGCCGTAGGAAAGTCGCCTGCCATGTTCAAGCATATCTCCGGCGTAATCAACGATGAAACGAAACGCTTACGCTTCCAAGTGGAGAAAGTATTGCAGATGTCTATGTTTGAACGCCAAAAGGCAACCTTGAAGATGAAAGAAGTAGACGCCAACGAATTAATATATGGCGTAACCAATACGTTCCGGCTGAAAGTAGAAAACTGCAACGGAACAATTGATGTGGCTTTTGATGCCGACGACCCCTTCATCTTTGTAGACGAAATGCATTTCACCAATGTGATATTCAACTTGTTGGACAATGCTTTAAAATACAAGAAACCTGATACCAACATCCAACTGAAAGTACGCACTTGGAACGAATCGAACAAGTTGCACATCTCTATTGAAGACAACGGTATCGGTATCAAGAAAGAGAACCTGAAAAAGATATTTGATAAGTTCTACCGGGTTCACACCGGAAACCTCCACGATGTGAAGGGATTCGGATTGGGCTTGGCCTATGTAAAGAAAATCATTACAGATCATAAAGGTACAATTCGTGCCGAAAGTGAACTGAATGTAGGAACTAAATTTATTATTGTTTTACCTCTATTTAAAGACGAATAAATATGGATGAAAAACTGCGTATTTTATTGTGCGAAGATGACGAGAATCTTGGCATGTTACTAAGAGAATATTTACAGGCAAAAGGTTATGATGCCGAGTTATACCCTGATGGAGAAGCCGGTCTCAAGGCTTTCATAAAAAGCAAATACGACTTGTGCGTACTTGACGTGATGATGCCTAAAAAAGACGGATTCACATTAGCTCAAGATATCCGTCAGACCAATGCAGAAGTGCCTATCATCTTCCTTTCTGCCAAGACACTGAAAGAAGATATCCTGGAAGGATTCAAGATTGGTGCTGATGACTATATCACCAAACCTTTCAGCATGGAAGAGCTGACTTTCCGTATAGAAGCTATCCTGCGCCGTGTACGTGGCAAGCGAAACAAGGAAAGTACAATGTATAAAATCGGACGCTTTACTTTCGATACTCAAAAACAAATTTTGTCTATCGATGACAAGCAGACTAAACTGACTACCAAAGAATCTGAACTGTTGGGATTGCTCTGCGCTCATGCAAACGAAATTCTACAGCGTGATTATGCACTGAAAACTATCTGGATTGATGACAACTACTTCAATGCAAGAAGCATGGACGTATATATCACCAAACTCCGCAAGCACCTGAAAGAAGATTCTTCTATCGAAATCATCAATATCCACGGAAAGGGATATAAGTTGATTGCACCGGAAGAAGCATAAGAATGTGGATTATCAGACAAGCAGCTTGCTACTCTAATTACAAAGGCCGTTTCAGACTGAAACGGCTTTTTTTATGGCTTTACTCTTTCACTGCAAGACACGAAAAAAGGGAAGCTGCCAAAACTTGCGACAACTTCCCTTTGATATGGTAATCGTTAAATAAATCGATATAAGCGATTAGTCTGTAATATGCTTATTCAATACGATATGTGAAATCAATCCTACAATAGTCAAAGCCAATGCGCTTCCCAAAATAGTGTTGTTATTCACATTATCTGTAGCAAAACAAGCAATCAGAATCACTGCGCCGACAATAATCAATATCAGCCCTAAGTTTTTTAATAAGCTTTTCATGTGTGTCTTCTTTTTTATGGTTTATTTTTCTTGGCTACAAATTAAACCATAATTCTTGTATTGAGAAAATTATTTGGTGAAAAAAAATAGAAAATCAATTAATTATCTACACTGCAAAGTCTAACTATAAATGCGCCATCGGTAAAATCCTCAGAGATGCAAAACTTCGGAGTGCCAAAAGACTATATTTCTCGATGGAGCCTTATTGTCTGCCACTTTTCTTTTTTATCAAATATTATTCGTATCTTGTATAAAGATTATCTACAAAATAAGATGAATATGGAAATTATACATGACGAAAAAAACAAGAAATTCTTCCTGACAACAGACGGGAAAGAAGCTTATGTATCTTATGCGATACACAATAAGACGATGGACATTCTACACACTGTAGTACCAAAGGAAATAGGCGGAAGAGGATTTGCATCGGCCTTGGTGCAGGCAGCCTATGACTATGCCCGAAGCAACGGCATGCAATGTGCAGCTACCTGCACTTATGCCATCTCATGGATTGACCGACATCCTGAATACAAAAAAATATAGGCTAAAAAGACTTCTTGCCAGAGATGAGGCCAGTCTGTTAACAAATATATTTGATAGGGACAGACTTTTTGCTCAACATCAAAAGAGAATGTTCGGAAGCTCTTATGGAGGAAATTAGATGTTTCCTTTCTTCAGATGTCAGCGGAAGGAAAACCATGCTGCTGATGATGGCCAATTTTGTGAAACCATAATTAGACATAATATAAAAATCAGTACTCATACACTTGCCGAAGTGAGAAATATCACTTCGGCTGATTTAGTTATCGTCACACGTATGTATTACACGAGTTACACGTACATGTCACACGCGTTACACGTATGAGGGATATGCGTTACACGTACGTGTGACGACAATCATACAGCAGCATTTAAGCATATTTGTAATAAATGTGGGTGATACCTCTAATAGAAACAATCAGTACTCTTACAGGTGCTGATTGTTTTTGTTTGAACCCCTTGTTTATATAAAGACTATTATGTACTTTTATATCGGAAAAAGAAAGATAGCACAATGGAAACAGAAAAAATCAAGATACAGGTAAAGCAGGCTTTGCCTATGATAGCTGAGATGATAAAGTTGAAGTATGTAACTGATAAACTTGGAAAATCAAGCGGTTGGATATATCATAAGCTAAACCACGAAAAGACAACAACCACTTCAAAAGGTTTCAATCAGTCAGATATTAATATACTGAACGATATATTCCAAAAAGTAGGTGAAGAGTTAATCAGTACAAGGATTTTCATACCTTCAGAAGAAAATAAAACTGGTTTACAGATAAAGCAAGAAGTCATCAGTCAAATCCAGCTTGTCTCTGAAATAGTTTCAATGCCGTATATATACATCGGAAAAATGGGGAAAAACACAAATTGGTATCTCAATAGAATGCGAAAAAATTCCATGAAGGCTATCTTCAAACAGGAAGACATTAATCTGATAAATCTTGCCATAGTAGAAATAGGCAACAAGTTATTATCAATAGAATTAACTCTCTGATAATTAGTAAAAATTCATAAATCAATACGAAATGAGCGAAATGATAAAAGAAAGAATTGAGTCCACTACAAAAAGTGTTTTTTGACAGAAATTAACGCCCTACAGATATCTCTGAGAGGGGGTGAAATTGAAAAATTGTACTTTTTAAAGGGGACTCAAGAATTGAAAGGCAGTTTCAAGACAATGAAAAAATTAGATAAAAAGAAATAGTACATTATCATTTATAATGAAGAG
>JARIAN010000097.1 GCA_029257865.1 Phocaeicola sp. | reverse complement strand
TACTTCATATTCTTCATTTTAACTATAAATTTACGAATTTTCTTCTTAAAGTACAATTATTACCGAAGCTATTTTGCTGAAAATCAGTTAATATTATGCTAAAAATAGTTTTTCAGTGAACCCTAATTACGACAAGTTCATGAACTGGCAGCGTCACCAGCTGTAGAGCGAGAAGTTGGGCAAGACAGTCCAGGTTGAACAACCTAAGGTTGACAAAGTCCAGATTACCGGTAAACCTTGCAACAGTCCAACCAAAAAAATGGAAGTGAAACAGCCGGATGGTGAACCTCCAATAAAATGGGTAAAGTTGCAGCTGACGACTGGCGTAACATTGTTTCTGAGAAACACCACAGTGCTTGATTTGAGTTTGTTGCTTAATAAAATGATAGGATGATATGCTTGGACTGAGTGCTAACCTGAACTATTACCTGTTCAATGGTAATAATGTAATACAGATACAAACCTGGGTGGTACTCATTGCCAATTTTCTCATAACGGTACTTTTACGCAAAATTAAACGTCATTGCGCATTCTCTCAGATAGTAACTATGGTGAGACTGACTCTTATGTATTATATTGACTTCATCTCGTTCATGGAAAATCCCGATAAAGCGTGGTTGGAAATCACGGGAAAAAAGAATCAGAAGGCACCACCTGAGCCGACTCTTTTTGATTAGGGGACTTACTATGAAATAAAATAGCCCGAAGCCTGTGTTAAAAAGGCTCCGGACCGGAATTTTATGCCGTATGGAGTTTTACCAGACAGCAATAACTAATAATATACCAAAAAAAGATTGCTGCCATAAAATAATATTGCAGCAATCTTTTTTGTATAAAAAGAGGTCCACTCCTGTAAAAAAGTTTATTTCTTCAAGAAATCTGCACGCATAGGAGAAAAACAATCAACCAGCATGCCTTCTTCCAAGCAAACACATCCATGAAGTACATCTGGCTCCATATAAAGAGCATCACCTGCAGACACCACTTTCTTTACACCATTTACCATGAACTCAAATTTACCACTGACTATATAAGTTGTCTGCGTATGATAATGTGTGTGTGGAGTTCCTACAGCACCTTTCTTAAATTTAATTTTTACAGTCATTATCTGGCCATCATATCCCAATATTTTACGCTGTACTCCTTCACCTACATTCTCCCATTCTGTCTGATTGTCCATGATAAAGGTAGCACTACGAGTCTTATTTATTCCTGCACCCTT
The DNA here is from genome assembly GCA_029257865.1 of Phocaeicola sp. GTDB lineage: Bacteria > Bacteroidota > Bacteroidia > Bacteroidales > Bacteroidaceae > Phocaeicola. The sequence continues at coordinate 5,732 of JARIAN010000097.1, read as the reverse complement.
CACTTGTGCAGAAATCTCCCCCAATGGCATTACAGCTAGCATGAACAACATGAATTTGAATACTTTCATACGTAAATATTAAGCGTCCTACACATAAATTAGAACATGTTTATACTAAAATTGATATAAAACCGAGTGTTTTAACGAAAGAAAGATTTGCACTCATGAGAACACAAATGCGGCTATTGTACAATAATAATAAATAACAACAGCTAAGAATTTAAAAGTTTCATACACGTGTACATAAGTCACAATCTTTGGCGCTTAGCTGTTGAGACCAATTTCATTATCGGACTGTAGTAATTACAGTAAACACCGGTATTCTCCATAGCTACATGCGTTACACCATTGGACAATAGCCATTCTTTCAATCCGTTCAAAGAACTCGTGAAGATCTTGAATGAGCGGGTCTCACGATGGATTCCTACTCCGCCAATTGTCGCCGCCACAACCTTCAGGTGGACGTCGATACCGCAAACGCACTGTACCAACTGAGGGAATATCACTTCTGCCATAACTGATACATTTTAGGGTTACACTATACAAAGTGTAACTTCAGCTTGACTATTTACATTCTCTTTGGCGTGATTTTTTTATCTCATGGGGATTTCATAATACAAGAGTCTTGTTAAAAGTTTATATAAGACGAGAGACGATGTCATTCAAAGCCATCTACTAGTTCCTATTTGCCATATTGCTCACTACTCTTGAAAGTATATTTCTATAAGACATAACTAGTTAATCTGTGCTGAAACCAAACCATGATAGAATCCTTTTTTCTCCATAAGAGCCTTATGGCTTCCAACTTCCACAATATGCCCATGATGCAATACTATTATCTGATCGGCATTTTGAATCGTACTCAAACGATGCGCTACCACAATTACCGTACGTCGATCAAAGGCAGAGTTCAAGGCTTCAACAATCTTCTTTTCATTAATGACATCCAGCGAATTGGTAGCCTCATCCAAAAACAAGAACTCCGGATTCCTATAAAGAGCCCGCGCTATAAGCAATCGTTGCTTTTGTCCGCCACTAAGACCTCTTCCCGTTTCTCCAACCATTGTATCAAATCCCTTAGGCATAGCATTTACTTCATCTTCCAATTGTGCCATTCTACAAACATCGTGGAGCCTTTCATAATCTATACGCTCGTCATCTAGTACAATATTGTTGAGTATTGTATCACTGAACACCTTACCATCCTGCATTACCACTCCACACATATTCCTCCATTGTCTCAAGTTGATAGCTGAGACATTCATACCTCCCATCTTTATATCACCATAAGTTGGTTTATATAACCGGACAAGCAATTTCAACAGTGTAGATTTTCCACAACCACTTCCGCCCACTATTGCAGTGACCTTTTTTTCCGGAATATACAAATAAATATTCTTCAAAACCAACGGACTGTTTGGAGTATATTGAAAATTCACATTTTCAAGTTGTATATCTTTTTTCTCCGGCATTATGCAACTTGTACCCACAGACAATAACTCCTCTTCGTCCTCAAGCTGTCGAATTTCATTTATACGCAAAAAACTGATTTTAGCATATTGAGCAGATATTACAAAATTTATGAATTGTATCAGAGGTCCATTAAGCATCCCTAATATAAACTGAGTAGAAATCATCACCCCAAATGTTATATTACCTTCAATTACAGCCATCGCACAATAAAACACAATCGCCATATTCTTAATATTCTCTATGAATTGGGCACCTAAGTTCTGAGCATTAGTGACGGCCAATACCCGCTTGTTAACATAATAAAGTCTGGCCTGTATATCCTCCCATTTCCACCGTCTGTATTTCTCGTAGTTAAATATTTTAATATCCTGTATAGCAGAAACAGTTTCCACCCAGTAACTTTGATTTTTGGATAAAAGTTCGAAATACTCCCAATCAAGTTTTTTACGTATCGAAAGAAATACCAATACCCATAATACATAACAAACAGATCCTGCAAGAAAAATATAAAAAATTACACTATTATAAACCAACAATATAACAGCAAAAATAACAAAAGTAAATGCTGAAAAAATAAGTGCGAGAGAGTTATTCATGATAAAACTCCTTATACGCTCATGATCTTGTGCCCTTTGCAGAATATCTCCCAAAAGTTTATTCTCAAAAAACGAAACTGGAAGCTTCATCAATTTTATCAAATAGTCTGAAATCAATGAAATATTGACTCGAGAAGTAATATGCATCAAAATCCAGTCACGCAATACATTAAACAACATCACGCTGATTAAAACACTGATGTTGCCAATAAGTATCATATAAATGAAGTCCACGTCCGAAGTCTTTATCCCCACATCAATTACAGCTTTTGAGATAAAAGGCAGCACCGCCTGCAAGAGAGTGACCACAAGCATAATGCAAAATACCACTCCAAACTGTTTTTTATAAGGGAAAAAGTACTTCAATATACTTGAAAAGCTATTACGTTTCTGTATTTTCTCAGTCTCACTATCTTTAAAATCTACCGTAGGCTCTACTGCAAGCAAAACCCCATACCCTTCACCTTTCTGATACCAACCTTTTCGAAATTCCTCATGAGTGTATTTGATTCTTCCTTTTGCAGGATCAGATACACATACATATTTTTTATCAGTAGCATATACTACAATAAAATGACTATCTTTCCAGTATACAATAGCAGGCAAAGGCACACTGTTCACCACATCATCTATCGTACATTTGATAGCCAGCGTACGCAAGCCTATACTTTCAGCTCCCGTACTGATATCAAGCAAAGAAACCCCTTCCTTGGTAATTCCACATCTGTCTCTCAAGTATTGAAGCGAATAAAACTTACCAAAATACTTAGCTATGATTTTCAAGGAAGCAGGACCACAATCCTGTGAATCCATCTGATACTCTACCGGAAATCTTTTAAAAATCATATTATTTCTCTCCTTTAGATTTTAGGTTGTCAAATAATCTCTCTATCAGTCTTTTGGGTTTAGTTACAATTTCAACACTACCTTTTGCTTCAAAGTCAAGAGGCAGTTGTTTGCCAAAATTGGTAAGTAATCCGCCGGGAAATTCTATCTCTACCATATACGCATCTATCACCCCGTTGGAAGTCTCTACCTTGTTGGTCAATCTGGACAAAGAGCGTACTTTTCCTTTCAACATTCCATATTCTTCATAAGGAAAATTATTAACCTTAATATTTGCCTTATGACCTATTTTCACTTTTCCGGCTCCATAAGAAGGAATCATAACTTCACCTATTATATCATTCCGCTTGGGGATTATAGTAAAAAGTTCCTGACCTGCTTTAACAAAACTATTATCCTTCCAAAACCCTAAATATTCCAGTTCACCAGAAATAGGAGAGAACTCCAAATAACGCTCTTTCCATAAAGAAATGGCATTCGACAGCGAATTCTGCTGAGCTATAAGCTCTGACAACGCCTTCTCTTTATTTTCCGCCTCTTCTATATGTATGCGTTGGATATCCATACGGCTTTGATTCATATCGGATTGCTTTGTCAGATAATTGCTTCTCAATGCAATCAAAGCCTCTTCCTGAAGCAAATAATTGGAACGACGCTCTTCATATTCTTTCTGGCTTATACCCTTTGCCCTATATAACACACTGTCTTTCTGTAAACGTTTATAGGTATCACTCACTATATATTCCTTCAGTTTAATTTCAGTCCGCAAGTTATCGGTTACTTTAGTATCCACCTTAATCTTTTGCTCCAGGTTTTCACGCATTATACCATACATATCCGACTCCATTATTCGGCAGTACTGCATATACGATATATAAAAAGAATGGTATGCACTGGTTACATCTCCGAGCAACAGGCTATCCGGAAGAGGATATTTCTCTCTTCCATTGGCATATATATTCCCCAGTAAAGAGTCTACTTTCAGAATGTGTCTATAATCAGCACCACTCGCTATACAGGCTATCACATCTCCTTCACACAGTTGCTGTCTGTTTGCAGCGAGAAGAGTCATTCGTCCGTTACTGTTTGCTACAAGCCTCACAGGTGCCTGAGTTCCGGTTATTGATATTTCTCCATCTACAGTATCTGGATATTTTATCACAAACCCAAGAGTTAGAATCACTCCTATTAGCCCGGCTATTCCTAATACAAACCACATTACCCAATATGTAGGCATACGATCTATAATAGCCTGCACTTCTTCCGAACGTTCTTCAATTACAACTTTATCATTTGAAATGTCATCCATAGTTCCAAGACATCTTTTTAACCTGTGTTAGCTTCAAATGCCAACTTTTCAATATTGTCAATAAGACACAATGTTTTCTGTAAAACACGCTAACATATCTTATTTACAGAGTTTTCAGGTGAGGTATCTTTCTCACCTGAAAACTCTGTAATCTATATTCAATTATCTTTCACCCATGCTTTCATCAATGCTTCTCCGCAAGACTTATCGAGGAAAGGCTCAGATTGATAGCTTTTCATCAGCTTTTCACGCCATTTTTTTTTCACAACTTCAATCTTTTCCTTACGCATTCCATTTGAAGATTTAAAGTATACATATTCAGGAGCAAAGTCCTTGACCGCTACCCCTTTCGGCTTCTCCTGCAAGTCAACCATAGGGGGATTAAAATTTTTCTTATCCGTATCCTCACAAATCTCAACAAGTTTACCTTTATTGAAGACTGCAATATAACGCTCGTTTCTGCTCGGATATAAAGGATCAGGCTGCATACCATTCAGCCGATATCGTCCATCTAGCCAATCGGCAAGCCATACTCCCTTTTCCTTTTTTACGTTGTGGCTTGCAAAAAAACGATCCAGCTGCATTGGTTTAAAGTTGTAATCTTCCGGATAAATTTCACCATTATAAGTAGCACGATCCACTTGGGTCACCCCTCCCTTTTCTATACTGAAATGAAGCACATAACCTTTGTCAGGCAAACCTAGTGAAAGAGAAGGTTTACCAAATCTTTCAGTTAAGCGCAAATCCGTTTGTCCCAACATATATCCAGTAAACTGCTTCATTGGAGACTGACTAAAGAAATAGTTCTTTCCATCTACCGATAAGGTATCTCCAATAAAATCATCACGATATAAATTACAAAAGAACTCCACTTCCGGAGCATCCAAAACCTGATAACGAGACGAGTTTAAATCTTCCAAAGGTTGCTGTCCATACAATGAAACTCCTCCCAAAGCAACCATTAAGGATAATATTTTTTTCATAAATCACTTTTTTGTTAAGGTTATTAATATGTCACCAATTATGAGTCATTCTAATCCTACTAAATGATATATATCATCTTTTGAAACATTTATTCCTTTTTGCTGATAATACCCATATAAAGAGTCAGCGGTTGTTTTCTTATATTCATCAGAAGTAGATGCAAAATTTCCATCTTTTATTTGATACAAATATGTCTCAATCTCAGCTTGAACAACATCTATACCCGTTAATCTATAATGACCATGTTCATAATGATACCACTCGTGATTTAAGGTAGATAGGGCATCATTATAATTATTCCATGACGATGCATTTTCATTTACATATAATGTTCCATCTTCAGTTAAACCTGCATGACAATTACCTCCTTGGTTAATTTGTACATTACCAAATGAGCTATTTAGGGTTCACTGAAAAATACTTTTCTTAAAATATTATACTCTTGTCAAAAGAGCGTATTTAAAATGGGGATATCCGATTCTGTAATAATTTTCATTATTTTGAACGGATATTTCCATTTTTCT
>JARIAN010000096.1 GCA_029257865.1 Phocaeicola sp. | reverse complement strand
GAGATAGTAGACACTGTAAAGGCACATTGCAGGCATTTCTATATCCGCGCAAACAGGTGTTCGGCTTTTTATGACGACATGTTCATTCTCAGAGGATGGAGGACTGAGGAAATCAACGGAATTGAATATGAACTGAACTCCATGACAATAGAAAAGTGGGAAGGTAAAGCGTACAGACTTGTCGTTCAAAGACAAAGAAGAATGGACAACGTACAGGAAATATGGGAAGGAGAATACACTTACCGATGTATTCTGACCAATGATTTTGATTCAGATGTAAGGGAAATCGTGGAAATTTATAACCTGCGTGGTGGGAAGGTAAGAATCTTGGACGACATGAACAACGGATTCGGCTGGAAACGACTGCCAAAGTCATTCATGGCAGAAAACACGGTCTACCTGCTGATGACTGCGCTTATAAGAAACTTCTACAAGACGATTATCAAAAGAATGAACGTAAAGGAATTGGGACTATCTACAACGAGTCGTATTAGGACTTTCGTATTCAAATTCATTTCTGTCCCGTCCAAATGGATTAAAACATCCAGAGAGTACAGACTGAACATCTATACCATTAACCCGGCTTATGCAAAAGTCTTCAATGCAAGTGACTGATTCCTTTCTTTTATGGGTTGTATGGCATATTACCTCAAGTCGCTTTGTGGGGTAAGGGGAAGATATGCTTAAAAAAGATCAAACAGACTCTCATGTTATATATGGAACATTGAGATTCGGGATTTTTACAAAATATCCATTTTATAACACGAGAGTCAAGATGATTTGCGGAAATTAGGTATATAACCTTAAATCCGCAACATATTTCAAAAAAAATAAATTGCGGATTTAAGGAGTTTGTATTTATTATTTCCGAAAGTTCTTATTTTTAGATCAATTTACCAAGTATTGATATCTTCAAATCTGTCCTGTTCCGCTTCCTGTTTATCATTGTTCCTGTATTTCTCAAACTCCGGTATATTCTGCAATTCTTCTTCCTCCATATATAGTTGTATGAAGCGTGCGAATTGTCTGGCCGCATTTATGCCGCCTGTAATGCCCAAAAGAATTCTGCCTGATGTACGTTGAGGGTTGGCTATTACTATTTCTTCTTCTCCTTTACCACTGAATGTTTTCGCATAACTGTTACCGGAAAGTGTGATTACAACCTGTTCATAAGGTAGTGTTTCTTTTTTTTGAAACATGAAACGACCGGGTATAGTGATTGTTTTGGAATCACGGTCAAAAACTATTCGTCTCCAAGGCTGTAAAAAGGCTTTTAGTCCTATAACTATTATAAAGAATAAAGGTTCAAGGAACAATAATGCATTAACGTAACTTTCAGATGTAATTTTCGATGGAGTGATTTCTCCCCAATATAAAAGAGCTAAGAATGGAACAAGGAAAATTAGTAAAAAAAAGACTCTTACTGCTATTCCATCATTATTAATGATAATTTGCTTGTCATCAATTCTGTCAAATTTGAATCTGTCACCAAGTAAATCTTTCCAATGATATGGTAAGGTTACATTTTTCAATGTTTCTTTATTATTCAAAGATATTTTAGGGTAAAGACTCCAAATAGCTCTTAGTCCTATATAATAACACAGACAAAATACCATATTAATGGCTAACAGTCCGAGTGCCAGATTAATAAAAGTAACATCTCTATGTTGATTAAAGAATACTATAAAAAAAGTAGTTAGTGGCCATAAGAAAGCACTCCCCAATATTATAGTCCAACACTTTCTTTTATGCCATTTCCCTTTTCTCATTTCGGTTTCCTGACACCTGGTATCTCCTATGATATTCTTGCGATGTTGCCTGTCTTTATTATTTTCGGATTTCATGATTGTGCCTGTTTTAGTTCGTTTTATTTTCTGAGAAATTTTCAAGATATATCAGTATTAATGAATCTCCTTTTATCATATCATTAATTCACTGGATATATTTTACTTCATCCGTTTCACTGTCGCATAGAAAACAGTCGGTCAATACCGTATCGTCCGGGATTACGATGTATTCTACGTTTTCCGGAGCGAAGAGTTTGAACACAAACTGTTTTTTCCAAAGACCGATTAATACTA
>JARIAN010000057.1 GCA_029257865.1 Phocaeicola sp. | reverse complement strand
TGTTACTAATTTAGGAAAAAATAAAATAGAAAGCGAATAAAATATCGTTTCAGTTACAAAAATACGTTGTTAAACGTAGATGAATTTATAAAAAAGTTGCTTTTACTTATAAAATTGGGCAACTTGTATTGAAGCCTTAAAAAACGACTCGTCATTTTGTTGGGAATATAGTGTTATTTTGAGAAAAATAATTAATTGTTTTGTTGAAAATATGCTGACGATTGGAGAAAAATAACTTGTTGATTTGGGGCTTGAAAATACTTGCGTGAAGTGAAATGGCAAAAAAATAGCTTGTTTTTTCTAGAAGAGATGATTATTTGTTCGGTTTTATAAAACAAAATGTAATTATAGGTTGATTTATTTTATCTTTATGAACTGATTAGACTTGACCGTAGTGACTAATTTTCTGGAATATTTCTTGTTTTCATTCAATGTGTTATATCTTAAAACGGTGAGAATTGATTTTTTTGAAAGAGATGAATGATTGCACGCAAATTCTAAAAAATGAGAGCCTCTTTAGAAGGGAGATGGATAGGATAATTCTGTCAGACGTCGTATGTAATCAGAGTGCGATGTAGATTGATAAGGTGAGGGGTGAATGTAGGTGTTGATTATTTCTCTGTAGTAGGTGATAAATGTTGAATATTATGATTGGATAAGAGGCTATTTTGCTGGTAGGTAAATTGATAAAATGTTATTTGTAATGGGGGGATAGATAAATATCTGAGGTGTAATATAGATAGATTGTAAATAAGGAATACTGACATTTTGAAAGATTCTTCAAGAAATAGATTTTTGGCGGCTTCCTGTTGTCTTGTTTAATTTATTAGAGGTGAATTTAGTTGGCTTATGGTGCATTTGAGTGTCATTAAATGTCTGAAAAAATAGATTTTTTAGGGTATCTTTATGAAAAATCAACAGAAAAGTGTGATAAGACAGGCAAAATATCAAAATGATAATATATTTAAGTAAAAACAGGTAGTCTATTGGGGATCAATAAACAATCTGTAAAATAGGAGTATTGACATTTTGCTAAAAACCGGATGCCCAATTCACTAGGGGAAAAGATTTCTTATGGTTGGAATAATACCGGTGAAAGTTGATGTTAGAAAATATAAAGGTAGAGAAGTTGCTATGGGAACTCTTCGATTATTCAATTACAATATGAAGGCAAGGGGCATAAAAAAAGTCCTAAATGCTTCTACAGCATTCAGGACTCCAATTAAAATCTTGGCTTCACAGCTTGGTACACCCTCAGGGATTCGAACCCTGGACCCACTGATTAAGAGTCAGTTGCTCTACCAACTGAGCTAAGAGTGCATCCATTAATAATGTCAAATTTCCCGTGCATTAGAAGTACACCCTCAGGGATTCGAACCCTGGACCCACTGATTAAGAGTCAGTTGCTCTACCAACTGAGCTAAGAGTGCCTTTTCGTTTGCGGATGCAAAGGTAGAATCTTTATTTGAAATGACCAAAAGAAAACGCAGAAAATTTTTGTTTTTCTGCGCTCTTTAATACCTTAATTTGTTGCAAACAACAGGTTATGTCAGTTGATATTCATCTTGATAATACAAGAAAGGCAGGTTCCCTTGTTTATAATCAAAGAGTTCTTCTGGCTTGAAAAAGCGCTTTACCTCCTGAAGGGCTGTCTTTGGTGAATCGGATGTGTGAATGATATTTTCTTGAGAACTGACACTGAAATCACCTCGGATGGTACCTGGAATGGCTACTCGTCCATTAGTGGCACCCGTCATGGAACGTACAATTTGTATGGCATCAACTCCTTCGTAGCAGCAGACAATGACAGGACAAGCCATCATAGAATCCTTTACACGTTGAAAAAAAGGTTTTTCGCTTAGGTGGGCATAATGTTCGTTGAGTATTTCATCGGTCAACTGCATCATTTTCATTCCGGCCAAACGAAGACCTTTACGTTCAAATCGAGAGGTGATTTCACCAATAAGTCCACGTTGTACGGCAGAAGGTTTTAAAATGACTAAGGTTTTTTCTAAGCTCATAGTAGTTTATTTTTAAAGTTAATGATTATAAAAATAGCAGATATTTGTTTCTCTGCTATCGGTCCCGAAGATAATGGTTTTCATAATGATAGCAATGAAATATGAAATGTTATGTAACATCTTATTCAGTCAACAAGGTGATGAGATGAGATTTCAACAAATCTTTTACTTGGTTAAGGTCAATCTCGTGTCCTAATTCCTGCTTGATAGAGGTGACACCTTTATCTGTAAATCCGCACGGGTTGATATAGTTGAAGAAATTCAAGTCGGTATTGACATTAAGTGCAAGTCCGTGCATCGTGATAAAATGGGTGCTTCTTACCCCCATAGCGCAAATTTTCCGTTCTTTTGGTAAGTGGACATCTAGCCACACTCCGGTAGCTCCGTTTACTCTGCTGCTATTGATGCCATAATCGCTGCAAGTTCGGATGACGGCCTCTTCCAGTGTATGCAGATATTGCTTCAGACCCAAGTGATAATGTTCCAAGTCGAGAATTGGATAACATACCAGTTGCCCTGGGCCGTGAAAGGTAATGTCGCCTCCTCTGTCTACCCGTATAACTTCTGCACCGAGTTGCCTGAGTCTATGTTTGTCTATAAGCAGGTTGTTGTCATTACCGTGTCTGCCCAAAGTATATACAGGGTTATGTTCGCAGAAAATCAGTCGGTCGCGGCATTGCTCCCCGTTTTGCTTTCCAGTAATTAGTTCTTCAAAATATTGGTTTTGTTTGGTCCAAGCCTCTTCATACGGAATGGTTCCCCAGTCTTCAATTTTCATAATGTATTAGTTTAAAAGTGATACACAAAGATAGTTTTTATCTTGTAGAATCTTATTCTAATTTGATAAATATTCGGGAAGTTTGAGTATATTTGTACTTATAGAATATTTAACATAAACGTTCGTGATTATGAGCATCAAGAAAATGGTCTTCTCAGGACTGGTAAGTGGTTGTGCGGCAAGTATGTTGCTCGGAGGGTGTATCCGCAAGGAAGGGCAACGTATGCCACAGGTCGACATTTGGAGTATCGATACTACTATTTGCCTTAAAGAAGGAATGAAGACCCCTAGCTGTAAGATTTATATGGAACTGGCCTATCTGCAACCTATGGCAGAGTCGGATTCTGTTTCAGCTTTAATCAATTCGGTTATTCAAAGAGAAGCTTTCGGTCCGAAATATGCGAAAGTGTCAACGGCAGATTTTGGTAAGACTCTGCTGGTCGATTATGCAAAGAATTATCATACGGATGTGAAATCGCTTTTCGAGGCCGATTTGCATAACGGGATGAAAAGTGCTGATATTCCTCAGTGGTATAACTATGAATATGAGATTACCTCAAGTTTGGAAATTGGTAAAGATAGTGTATGGAACTATTCCATTACTCAATCCAGCTATACGGGTGGGGCTCATCCTAATACGGTGAAGCGGATGTTTAATATGGATGCAGCGACGGGGAGAATCATTACTCCGGAAAAGGCTTTCCGTATGGAACATCAAGCAGAAATTAAGAAACTTATTTTCAAAAAACTGATTAGTGAGGTCAACTTGAAGATGGAAACTGATACAATTGTTAGTATGGAAGACTTGAACGATGTAGGTATCCTTCTTGATGGGCCGTTATCTATCCCGGAGAATTTCTTGTTGACGAAAAATGGAGTGGTGTTCTATTATAACCGATATGAGATTGCACCATATTCGGCAGGTGACTTTAGCTTGACTGTTCCTTACGAGGAAATTGAGGCTTATCTGAAAAAGTAACTTGTGCAAAGTGAAAACGTGAGTATATATCAAAAACGCTTTTATAATACAAATGGATATTATTTTAAAATATTTTCCCGACTTGACGGAAACGCAGAAACAACAGTTCGCAGCATTGTATGACTTGTATTTGGATTGGAACAGTAAAATCAATGTGATTTCACGAAAAGACATTACAAACCTTTACGAGCATCATGTGCTTCATTCGCTGGGTATAGCTAAGGTTATTCGCTTTAATCCTGGAACTAGAATTATGGATTTTGGAACGGGGGGAGGATTCCCGGGCATTCCTTTGGCTATTATGTTTCCGGATACACAGTTCCATCTGGTGGATAGCATCGGAAAGAAAGTGAAGGTGGCTACGGAAATAGCACAGGCTATCGGACTGAAAAACGTAACAACTCGCCATTGCAGGGTGGAAGAGGAAAAACAGACCTTCGACTTTGTGGTAAGCCGCGCAGTGATGCCTCTTGCCGATTTGTTGAAGATTTGCCGTAAGAATATTCAAAAGGAACAGCATAATGCCTTGCCTAACGGACTGATTTGTCTGAAAGGAGGCGAGTTGGAACGGGAAATCCTTCCTGTAAAACACCATGTGGTGACTACCGACCTGAAGGATTTCTTTGAAGAAGAATTTTTCGAAACAAAAAAAGTGGTCTATGCCACAGTTAATTGTTAAACAATTCTTTAAACAAAAAAGATGAAAATCAAGATTTTTGAGTTTAATATGTTTCCAGTCAATTGCTATGTGCTGTGGGACGAACAGTCACTTGAGGCTGTTGTGATTGATGCGGGATGCTTCTATGAGGAGGAGCAGCAGACTTTGAAAAATTTTATTTTAGACAACGGACTTTTAGTAAAGCATGTTCTGAATACCCATCTTCATTTGGATCATATTTTCGGAAATGCTTTCTTGTTTCGTGAACTGGGCTTGAAAGCTGAGGCTAGCCAGCAGGATGAATTTTGGCTTGGTAAGGCTGAAGAGGCTTGTAGAATGTTCGGCTTTACTTTAAATGAGCCTGTCGTGCCTTTGGGTAAATATATTTGCGACGGAGAACTGATTTCATTTGGAAATTGCCAGTTGGAAGCTATTCATGTTCCGGGACATTCTCCTGGCGGAATGGTTTTCTATTGTCGTGAAGCACATGCAGCCTTTAGCGGTGATGTCTTGTTTCGAGGAAGCATCGGGCGTGCAGACTTGGAAGGAGGAGACTTTGAGGAGTTGAGAGAGCAAATTTGCAGCAGACTTTTTGTCCTTCCTGAAGAAACTGTTATTTATCCTGGACATGGACCTCAAACAACTGTAGGACGAGAAAAGATAAGTAATCCGTTCTTCCGTTAATTTTTAGCAATCTTCTTTGCTGGTAAACAGTTTTTATCCATATAACTGAAAAACAGAAATATGCTATATGGATAAAAACTGACCCATACGTTAATCTAATCATACTAGTATAACCTTTATTTAAAACCTTAAAGCCATGATTACAGATGTTTTTGCCAACAGGCACATAGGCATCTCGGAAGCAGAACTTCCACGCATGCTTGAAAGAATTGGAGTAAAGTCATTGGACGAACTGATAGATCAGACTGTTCCAACCGACATTCGTTTATCTCATTCGTTAGACTTGCCGCCTGCAATGAGTGAATATGAGTTTGCTAAGCATATCGCTCAGTTAGGGGCAATGAATCAATCATTTAAATCCTATATTGGCACTGGCTGGTATGGCTCGGTCACTCCGGCTGTTATCCAGCGCAACGTGTTTGAAAATCCTGTATGGTACACTTCATATACTCCTTATCAGGCAGAGGTCTCTCAAGGAAGGCTGGAAGCTTTGCTTAATTTCCAAACTGTGATAAGTGACCTTACAGCCATGCCACTGGCTAACTGTTCGCTTCTTGATGAGGCTACTGCTGGCGCTGAGGCTGCCACTATGATGTTTTCTTTAAGAAGTAGAACTCAGCAGAAAGAGGGAGTGAATACCTTGTTCATTGATAAGGAGGTCTTTCCGCAAGTGAAAGCAGTCATTCGTACTCGTGCTATTCCGCAGGGGATGAAAATTCTGGTAGGTGATTATAGGGAATTGGAATTTACTACTGACCTGTTTGGCTGTATTATACAGTATCCTAACAACAGTGGAAGCGTGGAGGATTATCGAGAATTTACAGTCCGCGCTCATGAAGCTGGATGCAAAGTGGCTGTAGATGCAGATATATTGAGTCTGGCACTACTTACTCCTCCGGGTGAATGGGGCGCAGATATCGTGTTCGGAAGTGCTCAGCGTTTAGGAATCCCAATGTTTTATGGAGGCCCTTCGGCTGCATTTTTCAGTACGCGCGATGAGTATAAGCGCAATATGCCGGGGCGTATCATTGGCTATTCGAAAGATAAATACGGGCATCTGTGCTATCGTATGGCATTGCAGACGCGTGAACAACACATCAAACGTGAAAAGGCAACTTCTAATATCTGTACGGCTCAGGCACTTCTTGCCATTATGTCTGGCTGCTATGCCGTTTATCATGGACCGGAAGGTATTCGAAGTATTGCACTGCGCATTCATAGTCTGGCTCTTTGGCTAGAGAAAGAATTGGCTCGTTTGGGATATATACAACAGAATAAGGTATTCTTTGATACGCTTCGACTGCAACTGCCTTCTCATGTTTCTGCTCAGGAAATCCGTACAATCGCTTTGAGTAAAGAGGTGAACCTCCGTTACTTTGAAAATGGTGATGTAGGGTTGAGTTTGGATGAACAGACTTCGGAGTCGGATGCTTATCAGTTGCTCAACATATTCAGCATCGCGGCAGAAGAGGTCGTTCGTGATGTTTCTGTAGTTGAGTATGTTCAATCTGTAAATACTTCTTTGAAGCGCTGTTCTTCTTATTTGACCCATGAAGTTTTCAACAAGTATCATACGGAAACGGAAATGATGCGTTATTTGAAGCGGATGGAAAGGAAAGATATTTCATTAGTCCATTCTATGATTTCATTGGGCTCTTGTACGATGAAATTGAACGCTGCAGCTGAAATGCTTCCGTTGAGTCAAGGGGCTTGGATGAATCTGCATCCTTTGGCTCCGGCAGAGCAGGTGATGGGCTTTCGCACCTTGATAGATAATTTGTCTCATCAACTGGAAGTGATAACAGGTTTTAAGGGTGTTACTTTACAGCCTAATTCGGGGGCTGCCGGTGAATATACAGGTTTACGTATTATTCGCAGTTATTTGGAAAGCATTGGTCAGGGGGCGCGTAATTTAGTTTTGATACCAGCTTCTGCACATGGCACCAACCCAGCTTCTGCAATACAGGCAGGCTATCAAACCGTCACTTGTCGCTGCGATGAGTATGGCAACGTGGATGTGACCGACCTGAAGCAGAAGGCTGAAGAAAATCGTGAGCATTTGGCTGCCTTGATGATTACTTATCCTTCTACTCATGGTATATTTGAGACGGAAATCCGTGAGATATGTCACATTATTCATGAATGTGGGGCTCAGGTTTATATGGATGGTGCTAATATGAATGCACAGGTAGGACTGACCAATCCAGGTACCATTGGGGCGGATGTGTGTCATTTGAATCTGCATAAGACCTTTGCCAGTCCTCATGGTGGTGGTGGTCCGGGTGTAGGGCCTGTTTGTGTAGCGCAACATTTGTTGCCTTTCTTGCCAGGACATCAGATTTTTGCTTCCGAACAGAATCAAGTGTCTGCAGCACCTTATGGTAGTGCCGGCATACTTCCGATTACTTATGCTTATATTTGCATGATGGGGGCAGAGGGACTCAAGCGAGCTACTTGTACTGCTATCCTGAATGCGAATTATCTGGCGGCATCGTTGAATGATACTTATGGAGTTGTTTATCGTGGTGCTAAAGGTAGAGTGGGGCATGAAATGATTTTGGAATGCCGTAAGTTGCATGAAGAAAGTGGAATCAGCGAGAATGATATTGCCAAGCGTTTGATGGATTATGGGTATCATGCTCCAACCTTGTCTTTTCCCGTACATGGCACCTTGATGATTGAGCCGACAGAGAGTGAAAGTCTGGCAGAATTGGATAATTTTATCCATACGATGCTTTCTATTTGGAATGAAATAGAAGAGGTGAAGAATGGAATTGCCGACAAGCAAGACAATGTATTGGTTAATGCTCCTCATCCAGAATATGAAGTGGTGGCTGATAAGTGGCCGCATTCGTATAGTAGAGAGAAGGCGGTTTATCCGATGGAGTCTGTCCGAGAAAACAAGTTTTGGGTAAATGTAGCTAGAGTGGACGATACATTGGGCGACCGTAAATTATTGCCTACCCGGTATGGTAAATTTGATGATTGATGATTTTACTCTAATAAAGAGTTTGTTGTTTTAGAAAAAGACCTCCTTTGTCGGTGTGATTAGCTATACCGGTAATGGAGGTTTTTTATGTATGTAGCAGTGGCATAAAGTCAGGATGAGGTCGTATGAAGCAGGGTATAGGAGGATTTTTTCGCTGATTTTATTAGATAAAAGGATATAACATTGTAATAAAAAAGTAGTATCTTTGTTCCCCTAAATAGAAATGAAATGGCAGAATCGAAAAGAATGACACGGGTACCTAAAGCTTCAAAGGCTAAAGAGGTAGATGAATATGGGCACTTGCAACCTCAAGCTCCAGAATTGGAAGAAGTGGTGTTGGGGGCTTTGATGATTGAAAAGGATGCTTATCCGCAAGTGAGCGAAATACTTCGTCCTGAGTCTTTTTATGAACATCGCCATCAATTGATTTATGCTGCCATTACGGACTTGGCTATTCAGCAGAAGCCGATTGATATCCTTACGGTAACAGAGCAGTTACGTGTGAGGGGGGCTTTGGAGGAAGCTGGAGGTCCTTTTTATATCACTCAGCTTAGTGGTAAGGTGGCATCTTCTGCGCATATTGAATATCATGCGCGTATTATTGCTCAGAAGTTTTTGGCTCGCGAGTTGATTTCATTTACCAGCAATATTCAGACTAAGGCTTTTGATGAAACACAGGATGTGGATGATTTGATGCAGGAGGCTGAAGGTAAACTGTTTGAGATTTCACAACAGAATCTGAAGAAAGATTATACTCAGATTAATCCAGTCATTCAGGAAGCCTATGAAATGCTTCAGAAGGCAGCTGCGCGAACTGACGGTTTGAGTGGCTTGCAGAGCGGGTTTCATCAGTTGGATAAGATGACTTCCGGTTGGCAGAATTCAGACCTTATTATTATTGCGGCTCGTCCGGCTATGGGTAAGACTGCTTTCGTTCTTTCTATGGCAAAGAATATGGCAGTCAATAATAAGGTGCCAGTTGCTTTGTTCTCACTTGAAATGAGCAATGTTCAGTTGGTTAACCGTCTGATTGTGAATGTGTGTGAAATACCGGGTGAAAAGATTAAGAGTGGACAGCTTGCTCCGTATGAGTGGGGACAGTTGGACTATAAAATCAAGGAATTGTATGACGCTCCGTTGTATGTAGATGATACTCCTTCTCTTTCAGTTTTCGAACTTCGTACTAAAGCTCGCCGTCTGGTGCGTGAGCATGATGTGAAGGTGATTATTATCGACTACCTCCAGTTGATGAATGCTAGTGGTATGTCGTATGGTAGTCGTCAGGAAGAAGTCAGTACAATTTCTCGATCTTTGAAGGGGCTGGCCAAGGAATTGAATATCCCGATTATTGCATTGAGTCAGTTGAATCGTGGTGTGGAGAATCGTGAAGGTATTGATGGCAAGCGTCCGCAGTTGAGCGACCTTCGTGAGTCCGGAGCGATTGAGCAGGATGCCGATATGGTATGTTTCATCCATCGTCCTGAATATTATAAGATTTTCCAAGATGAAAAGGGAAACGACCTGCATGGTATGGCTGAAATCATCATTGCAAAGCATCGTAATGGTGCGGTAGGTGATGTGCTGCTCCGTTTCCGTGCTGAGTTTGCACGTTTCCAGAATCCGGATGATGATATGATTGTTCCGATGCCTGGAGAGGATAGTGCAGCTCCTGTCTTGCGCTCTAAAATGAATAGCGGGGGAGGCCAGAACTTTGTTCCGCCACCTCCAGAAGAGATGGCTCCGGCAGATAATCCATTTGGTGCTCCTGTACAGGATGTGCCGTTCTAAGAAAAATACCCTTGTGCACTTCTTCTCAAAACCAAATATTTATATTAACTTTGCGCAAGATTGTATGACGAACATAAAAAAATAATATAGAATAATGAATATATCGTATAACTGGCTGAAAGAATATGTCGATTTCGACTTGACACCTGATGAGGTGGCAGCCGCGCTTACCTCTATTGGTTTGGAAACAGGAGGAGTAGAGGAAGTACAGTCAATCAAAGGTGGATTGGAAGGATTGGTTGTTGCTGAAGTGCTTACTTGTGAGCCGCATCCAAATTCTGACCACATGCATGTTACTACAGTTGATTTGGGACAGGGTGAACCTGTGCAGATTGTTTGTGGGGCTGCTAATGTTGCAGCTGGGCAGAAAGTGATTGTGGCTACTTTAGGTACAAAACTGTATGATGGCGACGAATGCTTCACTATTAAGAAATCAAAACTTCGCGGCGTGGAATCAAATGGAATGATTTGTGCCGAAGATGAAATAGGTGTGGGTACTGGTCATGAGGGAATCATTGTGCTTCCTGCAGATGTAAAGCCTGGCACTTTAGCAAAGGATTATTATAATATTAAGAGTGAATATGTATTGGAAGTGGATATTACTCCAAACCGTTCGGATGCATGTTCTCATTATGGTGTAGCTCGCGACCTTTATGCTTGGTTGGTTCAGAATGGACATCAGGCTACTTTGAAGCGTCCTTCGGTAGATGCTTTCGCTGTAGATAACCAAGATTTGAATATTGATGTAGAAGTGGAGAATGCAGAAGCATGTCCACGCTATGCTGGTGTAGCTATCAAGGGAATTACTGTAAAGGAAAGTCCTGAGTGGTTGCAGAATAAGCTTCGTTTGATTGGAGTTCGTCCTGTCAATAATATTGTGGATATCACTAACTATGTGCTTCATGCTTATGGTCAGCCAATGCATTGTTTTGATGCGGATAAAATTAAAGGAGGAAAAGTTGTAGTCAAGACTTGTGCGGAAGGAACTAAGTTTGTTACTTTAGATGAAGTAGAACGTAGCCTTTCAGAACGTGACTTGATGATTTGCAATGCAGAATCACCTATGTGTATAGCAGGTGTGTTCGGCGGACTGGAGTCTGGAACTACTGAAAATACTAAAGATGTATTCTTGGAAAGCGCTTACTTTAATCCTACTTGGGTACGTAAGACTGCACGTCGTCACGGCTTGAATACTGATGCATCTTTCCGTTTTGAACGTGGTGTAGACCCTAATGGAACAATTTATGCCTTGAAAGCTGCTGCTTTATTAGTTAAAGAATTGGCCGGCGGTGAAATCGCTTCAGATATAAAGGATTATTATCCTGCGCCAATGGCTGATTTTGCTGTGGAACTTTCTTATAATTATGTACACTCTTTGGTAGGTAAGGATATTCCGGTAGAAACAATAAAGAGTATTGTTTCTAGTTTGGAAATGAAGATTGTAGCTGAAACTTCAGAAGGTCTTTCTTTATTGGTTCCTCCTTATCGTGTAGATGTACAGCGTCCTTGTGATGTGGTAGAAGATATCCTTCGTATATATGGATATAATAATGTAGAGATTCCTACTTCTATTAAATCATGTTTGAGTGTAAAAGGCGAAGTAGATAAGTCTGTTAAACTTCAGAACCTCGTTTCAGAACAGTTGGTAGGATGTGGTTTTAATGAGATATTGAACAACTCATTGACAGCAGCTGCTTATTATGAAGGTCTTGAAACATACAAACCGGAAAATTTAGTTCATTTGCTGAATCCATTGAGCAATGACTTGAATGTTATGCGTGGTACTTTACTTTTCGGTGGATTGGAAAGTATTCAGCATAATGCTAACCGTAAGAATGCCGACCTGAAATTCTTTGAATTCGGTAATTGCTATCATTTCAATGCAGAAAAGAAAAATCCTGAAAAAGTGTTGGCTGCTTATTCTGAAGAGTTGCATTTGGGTATGTGGATGAGTGGTAAGAGAGTAAGCAATTCATGGGCTCATGCTGATGAAGCTACAAGTGTTTACGAATTGAAAGCTCATGTATTGAATGTATTCCGTCGTCTAGGAGTTAATTTTGGAGGATTAGTCTTTGGAAATCTGACTGACGATATCTATTCTGTTGCAATTTCTGTTCATACTCGTGGAGGTAAGTTGTTGGCTACATTTGGTGTGGTTTGCAAGAAGATTCAGAAAGCATTTGATATTGACAATGAAGTTTATTATGCTGATTTGAATTGGAAGGAATTGATGAAGGCTATCAAGGGGAATTCTGTCAGCTATAAAGAAATTTCTAAGTTCCCAGCTGTAAAACGCGACTTGGCTTTGCTGATTGATAAGAAGGTTCAGTTCGCAGAAATTGAAAAGATTGCATACGAAACAGAAAAGAAATTGCTGAAAGCAGTTGAACTGTTCGACGTATATGAAGGAAAGAATCTGGAAGCTGGTAAAAAGAGTTATGCTGTAAGTTTCTTGTTGCAGGATGAAAATGCTACATTGAACGATAAACAGATTGACAAGTTTATGCAGAAACTTATTAAGAACTTGGAAACTAAGTTGGATGCTAAACTAAGATAATCATATACTTGTGCAGATTTTGTATGGGTATTGTCGAAAAACAAATATAATCACATAACAATTTAAAAATATAATTCCAATGGGAAGAGCGTTTGAATATAGAAAAGCCGCTAAAATGAAAAGATGGGGTCATATGGCTAAGACCTTTACACGTTTGGGTAAACAGATTGCTATTGCTGTAAAGGCTGGTGGTCCGGAACCCGAAAATAACCCTACACTTCGTTCTATTATTGCTGTCTGCAAGCGTGAAAATATGCCGAAGGACAATATTGAACGTGCTATCAAAAATGCACAGGGTAAGGATCAGAGCGACTACAAGAGCATGACTTACGAAGGATATGGCCCTCATGGAGTTGCTGTTTTTGTTGATACGTTGACAGATAACACAACTCGTACTGTGGCTGATGTTCGTTCTGTATTTAATAAATTTGCAGGAAACTTAGGAACTACAGGTTCTTTGGCTTTCTTGTTTGACCATAAGTGTGTCTTTACTTTCAAGAAGAAAGAAGGATTGGATATGGAAGAATTGATTCTTGACTTGATTGACTACAATGTAGAAGACGAGTATGATGAAGATGCAGAAGAAGGAACAATTACTATCTATGGTGATCCTAAGAGCTATTCTTTGATTCAGAATCATTTGGAAGAATGTGGTTTCGAAGATGTTGGTGGTGAGTTTACTTACGTTCCAAACGATTTGAAAGATGTTACTGCCGAACAACGTGAAACTATTGACAAGATGGTTGAACGTTTGGAAGAGTTCGATGATGTGCAGAATGTGTACACAAACATGAAGCCGGAAGAAGAATAAGAGTTTTTTTCCATAACATATAATAATTATGAAGCCATCTTGAGTAAGTGATTATTTGGGATGGCTTTTTTATTGAATTTTAATAAAGAGGATTAATAGATGAAAACCAGTTATATTACGCATGGTACTTGTAGTAAGCAGATTGACGTAGAAGTAGAGAATGGAATTGTAAAAAGTGTAGTATTCTATGGAGGTTGCAATGGAAATTTGCAAGGAATCTCTTCTTTAGTGGCAGGGATGAAAGTAGAAGATGTTATAGCACGACTAGATGGAATACGTTGTGGTGCTCGTAGCACTTCTTGCCCAGACCAACTATGCAAGGCGCTTCGTGAAGCCGATAGTGCTGAATAAAGTTGATGATACAATAAGAAGGGGGATGTCATAATGACATCCCCCTTCTTATTGTATATGGAGTAGTTACATGTAAATGGACTGGGTGATTATACATTTTCTTCATCTTCTGTGGCGGAGCGCAAGATGAGGGTGGTAGCTCCAAGAGTGATGATAGCTCCCTCTTCAATACGAATTCTATCTTTTGCACCTAAGATTTCATTCATCAAGAAAGTACCCGTAATGCTATCATTATCTCTAAGGGTGTATATAATTTTTCCCTGTTTATTACGTTTTACGTTGATAATGCAATGGCGTCTGTCCATACTAGGGTCATTGGTTTCAATTGGGATATCCACTTCCGTGCCTTTACTTCTTCTGCCGATAACATTGTCACCCTCATGCAGCGGAAGAACCTGTTTATATCCAAACACATTTTCAATAGCCACTACATTTCCGAAGTTCTCTGTTCCACTCGTTTCATCAATAATTTCTTCGCGCCGGGTTGCTGCATTCAGTTTACTTTTTCCGATGCGTATTCCGAACTGTTTTTTGCAATTGTCGCAGATAAATACCAGTGATTGGCCTTGTTCGTATTTAGTTTCATCAAACTGAATATAATTGTCACACTTAGGACATCTTACTCTTTTCATACAATCTTTTGTCTAGTAAAATAATTATTTAGCAGAAAACACCCAAGCCGACTGGAATCCGTCTTGAGTTTTCAAATCCTGAATTTTCCGGTACGCTTCATCTTTCGAGTTGAATTTTTCCAATGCCACACGGTATTTATTCTCACCTGCAGCAAGGATTTGAGTACGAGAAAACCCTTTTTTCTCCAGTTTTTTACATTCCTTTTGAGCATCTTCCATGCTAGTCAAGCTAGCTACAATAATGTAGAAACCAGATTTATTTGTTGATTTATCCGCTGATATCTTTGCAGATACATTAGGTGTAGCCGAAACTTTAACGGCTGCCTTTATAGCCTTTTTCTCCACTTCCTTTTTAGAAGCAGCCTTTTCAGTGACTTTTTTCTGAGGAGTAGCTACTTTTACTTCTGTTGGTACAGCAGGGGCTGCAATAGAATCTGATACATTCACCATAGCAGGCGCAACTATTGGCACGACCTCGGCGGCTGCAATTTTTTCCGTTTTAACCTTGACAGGCTTCAGCGTGTTCACATTATTTCTGATATGCTGTTTCTTGTTTTTGTCATTGTTTGCAGCAGGTAAGACAAATGACAATGCCGATTCATTTCTAATTACATCAAAGATAGTAGAGGTGCCCAAGGCTGCATATCCCATATTGTCTACATAAGTGTTTTCCACCGGTGCAGACATCAAGAAGAACATGATTACCGCAGCAGCTACAGCCACCGCACTTCTAATCCATTTCAGTGCGCGCGGTTCGTGTTTTTTGCTTTCCGGCATAGCAATAAACTTTTGTACAGGCTGGGGCGCATCTTCCACCACTGTTGCCGTAGCAGTCTCCAGTTTTTGCAAAGTGATGCTTTCCAGTCCGTAGAGTGAAGGGGTAAAGAAACTCTTGTTCATCGGTTCAAACTCATAGCTTCCCTTGATGTTATAATACAAAGTACCCAGATTCTCCAAGCTCACCTGTCCCTTTTGATACAAGTCGTCCTTGAGTTGCTCCACGATGGTTTCAATCTTGCGTGTAGCATCAGGGAAGTCTGTGTTGTAAGCCTGCATGTACGACTGTACCAGCAAGCCGTCATTCATGATCAGTTGAGGGTTGAAGCCGATACTTCTCATCGGTGGGAGGAATTCTCCCGTATTTTTATGAAATGCCGAAGAGTGGCTGTGTGCGATAAATCCCCCCAGTCCGGGTACTATCACACAGTCATTTTCCAACAACAGCACTTCTATATGTTTTGCCAATTCATTCATATTGCAAATGTAGCATTTTTTCTTTTATTTTTAAATAGATTGATGGGCGAAATCTTTTTTTATTATACTTTTGTGGTGAGAAATAAAATAAGTAATATCGAATTATGAAGGATACTGAAATCATAGACAATACCGAATGTATGAACATCGCAATTGTCGGTACCGGTTACGTAGGTCTGGTTACCGGAACATGTTTTGCCGAAACAGGCGCAAATGTATTCTGTATTGACACTAATGTAGAAAAGATAGAGAATCTGAAGAAGGGCATTATCCCCATTTATGAGCCGGGATTAGAAGATATGGTGCTTCGGAACGTGAAGGCCGGACGTCTTCATTTCACCACCTCGCTTCCGGAATGCTTGGATCAGGTGAGCATTGTATTCTGTGCCGTAGGTACTCCTCCCAACGAAGATGGCAGTGCCGACCTTTCGTATGTACTTGATGTGGCGCGCACCATTGGTGCATCAATGAACCGTTATGTATTGGTTGTCACCAAGAGCACCGTGCCTGTAGGTACAGCGCGTAAGGTAAAGGAGGTCATTCGTGAAGAATTCGACAAGAGAGGGGTAGACATTGAATTTGATGTGGCCAGCAATCCGGAGTTTCTGAAAGAAGGAAATGCCATCAATGACTTCATGACTCCCGACCGTGTAGTGGTAGGGATTGAATCGGAGCGTGCCCGTCATCTGATGACAAAGCTCTATCGCCCGTTTCTCCTCAATAATTTCCGTGTAATCTTTATGGATATCCCATCGGCGGAAATGACTAAGTATGCAGCCAACTCCATGCTTGCCACCCGCATCAGCTTCATGAACGATATAGCCAATCTCTGTGAACTGGTTGGAGCGGATGTCAACATGGTGCGTAGCGGAATAGGCTCCGACAGTCGTATCGGTCGCAAGTTCCTGTATCCGGGATGTGGGTATGGCGGCAGTTGTTTTCCTAAAGATGTCAAGGCGCTGATTCGTACTGCCGAAGAGAACGGATATGAAATGCGAGTGCTGAAAATGGTAGAAGAAGTCAACGAATCACAAAAAGATATCCTTTATCGTAAACTCTTGAAATATTACCAGGGTGAGTTGAAAGGTAAGACTGTAGCCATCTGGGGACTGGCATTTAAGCCCGAAACCGACGATATGCGTGAGGCTCCCGCATTGGTTCTGATTGACAAGCTGCTGCAGGCGGGTTGTCATGTGCGGGTGTACGACCCGATTGCCATGGATGAAGCCCGCCGCAGGATAGGCGACACCGTATATTATGCATGTGATATGTACGATGCTTTGCTCAATGCCGATGCACTGTTGCTGGTGACAGAGTGGAAAGCATTTCGCTTGCCGGCTTGGGGAGTGATGAAGAGAACGATGAACCAGAGCGTGATATTCGACGGAAGAAACATTTACGATGCAGCCGAACTGAAAGAAATGGGAATAATCTATCATTGTATAGGAAAATGAAAAAGATAATATCTGTATTCCTTCTGGCAGTAGTGAGCATGACCTCGTGCGTCAACCAGTCACAAGAGAAGGATGCGGTTGACACAACACGTAGTCGGCATTTAAAAGAAAATCTGCAGGGGGTATGGCTGGACGACATCACCGAACAGCCAATAATTAAAGTAGAAGGGGATAGCGTTTATGTATTCGATCGTTTCAGTGTACCTCAATCTTTCACCATTCATGGAGATACGTTGGTCATTTCGGGCAGGGAGCGCATTACTTATGTCATTCAGCAGCTCAAGCCTCACACCTTCCGTTTCTACACATCGATAGGGGATATGGTAAGCCTGCACAAGGCGGAAAACGACAGCCTCTCCGGTGTGGAGTTTGCTCAGGAAGAACAGCCCGAAAAGAAGCAAGTTACCAAGAAAGATACGATAGTGATGCACCATGGAATCCGTTATCGGGCTTATGCCTACATTAATCCTACTACTAAGAGAGTCTACCATCCGGGAGTCACTTCCGAGGGGATTATCGTAGACAATGTATATTATGATAATGTGATTCACATCTGTGTGTATCAGAACAAGCAGCGTCTGTGTGCAAAAGACATCCATAAGGAGATGCTGGAAGGCATAGTACCTTCCGATTTTCTGAAGACCTCCATCTTGGCAGATATGAACTTTGTGAAAGTATCCTCTAAAGGATTTCATTACCGGGCTATGGTGCAGGTACCCGATGAGATGACTTGCTATTACGTCAATGTGCTGATTGATGAGAAAAACCAGTTGACCTTCGGTTTGAAAGAGTAGTGCGGTGCTGCATCAGCCGTTCTAACCATAAAAAAGGTATTCTTGCAAAGGAAATCTGAAGAATCAGAAAACCTGCAAGAATACCTTTTCTATATAGTCCCCTACAAGGACATAAGGCGTTTGATTATCTCAAAGTACCGGCTTCTGCCTGCTGAATCATCTGCTTGCTAGCATACATATATACTTCCACACGTCTGTTTTCCTGACGTCCGGCAGCAGTGCTGTTGTCGCTTACAGGATTGCTTTCACCCATACCTTCTACCGATTTAATCTGTGCAGAAGAAGCTCCACACTGCAACAGATAAGAAGAAACACTCTGTGCACGAGCCTGTGACAATTCGCGATTTTTCTGTGCACTCTGTTCGCGGCTAGAGTTTCTCCATCCTGCATTGTCGGTATAACCATAGATAGACACGTCCATATCGCGGTTCTGGTTTAGCACATTGTTGGCAAACTTGCTCAGAGAAGCCTGTGCAGAAGTGCTGAGGTTAGAACTTCCTGTTTGGAACAAGATGCCGGAGTCGAAAGTAACCTTTACAGCCTGTAAGCCGTTGTTGTCGGTCACTTGTTCCACCTGGGCTCCCTGAATCTGCTGAGCCTGTGCTGCAGCCTTATCCATTTTTTTGCCTATCAGGGCACCGGCACCACTACCCACTGCGGCACCTACCGCAGCACCGATAGCCGCACCTTTTCCATGTCCGGCAATACCTCCGATGATAGCACCCAGTGCAGCGCCGCTACCACCGCCTATCAGTCCGCCTTTTGCGGTGTTGTTCATTGTACCACAACTGCTTATCAGCAAACTGCCGCTCAGCAGAATTGCCATATAATTCATTTTTTTCATTTTTCTAAGTTTTTAGTTAATTAGTTCATGTTACTTTATCATGCATTGGCTGGCATGATACAGCTGCTTTTTTTCTCCCTTCAGTTCAATAGGCAAAGATAGGATAGTCCTTCATTGTATTATTTACCTTGGCACGAACTTCGGCAATGACCTCTTCATTGTCCACGTTCGACAAGACTTTCTCTATCAGTTCAGCAATCAGCTCCATCAAGTCCTCTTTCGCTCCGCGAGTTGTAATGGCAGGAGTACCCAGACGGATGCCCGAAGTCTGGAAAGCCGAGCGCGAGTCAAACGGAACCATATTTTTGTTTACCGTGATATCGGCAGCCACCAGAGCCTTTTCCGCCACTTTTCCGGTAAGGTCGGGATATTTAGAGCGAAGGTCAACCAGCATAGAGTGATTGTCGGTGCCATTTGAAACAATACTGAAGCCTCTGTTCATCAGAGCCTGAGCCAGTGCGGCGGCATTCTTCTTCACCTGAAGCTGATATTCCTTGTACTCCGGTTGCAGACATTCTCCAAAAGCGACCGCCTTGGCAGCAATCACATGTTCCAGCGGTCCTCCCTGTATACCCGGGAACACAGCCGAATCAAGCAGTTGCGACATCATCTTGATTTCCCCCTTTGGAGTCTTTTTACCCCAAGGATTAGGGAAGTCCTTGCCCATCAAGATGATACCTCCTCTCGGTCCTCTTAAAGTCTTGTGCGTAGTAGAAGTGACGATATGAGCATATTTCACCGGGTTGTCCAGCAGTCCGGCAGCAATCAGTCCGGCAGGATGAGCCATATCCACCATAAAGATAGCTCCCACCTTGTCTGCTATCTCTCTCATACGTTTATAGTCCCATTCACGAGAGTAAGCAGAACCTCCGCCGATAATCATCTTAGGATGTTCGCGCAAGGCAATTTCCTCCATCTGGTCATAATCCACCCGTCCGGTATCTTTGTCCAGGTTATATTCACATGGGGTGTAGATGATGCCCGAAGTGTTTACTGCAGAGCCATGCGAAAGATGTCCGCCGTGAGCCAGATTCAGTCCCATGAACTTGTCGCCCGGATTGAGTACAGCCAGGAATACCGCAGCATTGGCCTGTGCTCCGGAGTGAGGTTGCACGTTGGCCCATTCCGCTCCGAATATTTTCTTTACACGGTCAATTGCAATCTGTTCACTTTGGTCTACCACTTCACAGCCTCCGTAATATCTTTTGCCCGGATACCCTTCGGCATATTTATTGGTAAGGCAAGAACCCATGGCCTGCATTACCTGGTCGCTTACAAAGTTTTCAGAAGCAATTAGTTCAATTCCTTTCAGTTGTCTTTGGTGTTCTTTTTCGATGATATCGAAAATCAAATCGTCTCTTTTCATGATATTGCAGTGTTTAAGAAATAAGATTCAGTTTAAAAGATCACTCCAGTAGAAAAACTGAGAATGTTTTTTCTACGTTTGAGTTGGATAGGGTGGTTCTTGAATGGAAGAGGGGTCTTGTCGGCATTAAAATCTACTCCCGAACTGAGTCGTTGAAATCCGATTTCGTATCTGAAGTCAAAATAGATGTTCGATACATTTACCGCCAGTCCGATAACTCCGCTCACCAGCAGTTTTCTGAGGTTTTCTTGTATTTCTTGCTGGTAAAATCCTGAATATTCATGTTTGCTTTGTTTGTTCCAACAGTATTCCAGTTGCGGGCCCACTATAGCTGCCATTCCATATGGGTAATGGTTGATGAACCGATATCCGTATAGCAGTGGCATACTAATGACGTGCATGCTTGATTTTACTAAAGCATTGTCGGGCAGCAGTTTTTTGTTTCCCTTTTGGTAGGGAATGGAGGTGCTTCCCTTAAATACGTTATAGTTTACTTCAGGTTGAATAAAGTGCCACTTGTTGATGTTGAAGCGGCAGAAAACTCCTCCTTGATAGCCCACTTTATAATTATTCTGTACATTACTCAGTTCCTTTTCACCTATGGCAAAATGGTCGACAACAAACATGGATGAGTTGAAACCTGCCCTGATTCCCACATTGGCTTTAGGAGTGCTTTTAGCATTCCGTTTGAAACCTTGAGCTGCAGAATGCGAGGCGACAAGGGGTAAAATCATTATAAGAATCAAGGCAGTCTTTTTCATGTAACACAGTTTTTAGGATTATTTTTTCTTTTCTACCGACCATCCAAACTTGCCGATTTTCTCTCCCATGCCGTAATATCCACCATGAGCATAAACCAGCAGATTCGATTTGGCCAAGTCAAACTTCCCGGTTTCCGAGTCCAGATATTTCTCGTCGGCTTTCACGTTAACCACATCAGCGATAAACATGTCGTGCGAGCCTAGCGATACAATCTCCTTCACCCTACATTCAATGCAGAGAGGAGATTCCTCGACGAGGGGCGCGCTAACTACCGATGCTTTGCCCGGAGTGAGTTTCATTTCTTCAAACTTCCGGAAGTTCTTTCCGGAGCGCACTCCGCACCAGTCGGTAGCATAAGCCATATCTTCGGTGGTAAGGTTAATGACAAACTCCATGTTCTTTTTCAAGATAGGGTAAGAATGTCTTTCAGGCCTTACCGAAATGTAGCACATAGGCGGATTGGAACAGATAGTGCCAGTCCACGCCACGGTGATGAGGTTATATTCTTCCTCACAACTTCCGCAACTCACCAGCACAGCCGGCAGCGGATAAATCATGGTTCCCGGTTTCCAGTCTTGTTTCATGCTTTTTGTCAAATCAGTTTAATGTTATCAATGCGCTGTTCCTTTTCGCAGTAGTGACATTTCAGGATACCCAGTTCCTTGTCGGTTACGTGGAAACGAGTCTGCATCGGTTCATTGTTAGTGATACATTTTGGGTTGTTGCATTTCACAATGCCCTTCAGTTCGTCCGGCATCTGCACTTCCTTCTTTTCCACCACTTCATAGTTCTTGATGACGTTCAGCTTCACGTTGGCAGCGATGACAGACAGTTTGCTGATTTCCTCATCGGTAAAGAACTTGTCGGCAATTTTGATGATACCCTTCTTGCCCAGTTTTTTGCTTTCCAGGTTATTGCCGATAGTGATGTTGCTGTTCATCTGCTCCAGGTTGAGCAGAGAAACTACTGTAAACACTTTGTCAGAAGGTATATGGTCGATTACTGTGCCGTTTTCGAGTGCAGCAACCTGTAATTCTTTTTTATTGTTCATGGAATACTCTTAAAAAATGACGTTTGTAGATTTATTTGTTTGTATCAGCCTTCACCTCATCCAGGGTGATTCCCAGCACATCACAGAGGATAGCCTGGCGTGCATACAGGCCGTTTTGTGCCTGCTGGAAATAGTAAGCCTTTTCACTGTCGTCTACATCGTAGGCAATTTCGTTGACGCGTGGCAGCGGATGCAAGATGCGCAAGTTCGGGCGTGTATGCTCCAGCATTTTTTTATGCAAGATGTACACATCCTTCACTCTTTCATACTCCATCAGGTCTGTAAATCTTTCTCTCTGCACACGAGTCATGTAAAGGATGTCCGCATCAGCGATTGTTTCCTCGGTGAAGTCGGTATGCTCTACATACTTGATGCCATGCTGGTTGCAGTAAAGCTTGTACTCATCCGGCATTTTCAGTTCTTCAGGAGCGATGAAGTGGAAAGTCGGGTTAAAATGGCGCATAGCCATCAGCAGAGAATGAACGGTACGTCCGTATTTCAAGTCACCTACCAGATAGATGTTCAGGTTCTCCAGAGTGCCCTGCGTTTTGTAGATAGAGTATAAGTCTAGCATAGTCTGAGATGGATGCTGGTTAGCACCATCGCCGGCATTGACAATAGGCACCGGAGCCACTTCGCTGGCATATCTGGCTGCCCCTTCCAGAAAATGTCTCATCACGATGATGTCGGCATAGTTGCTTACCATCATGATGGTGTCCTTCAGTGTTTCTCCTTTCGAAGAGCTGGTCACTTTAGGATCGGTAAATCCAATTACTCGCGCTCCCAGTCGGTTGGCTGCAGTTTCAAAGCTCAACCTGGTACGCGTAGAAGGTTCAAAGAAGAGGGTTGCAACTACTTTTTCGGCCAAAAGACGGCGGTTAGGCTTCTTTTCAAACTCTCTTGCCATTTCCAAAAGATAAAGGATGCGTTCTTTGGAATGGTTGGCAATGGTTACTAAACTTCTATTTTCCATGTTAACGGTTTTATGATTGATTTTCTAATACCGAAGTTCAAAGGTAGATAAAAAAAACAAGACTACCTCTATTTGCGGTCGATTATTTCAACGCTTTTTTCAGAGGTGCTGTTTTTGCGTTTTCACCTGTTATTCGTTTGTACTTAAAACTGAGTAGTTTGCTTACTTTTTGTAAGTAAAATAGGCAAAGTCTGTTTGAGGGAGGTTGTTTGAAAAACTCCTTTTAGAGCAAGATTTTCACTGCTTTTGGGTGTGAAAAGGTTGTTTTTATGGTTATATGCAAAATTTATGCAGAGATTTTGCCGTCATTTTGGGGAAAATATTTAATTATTTTGGAAAAAATATGTAGTCATTTGGTGTAAAATGTGGAGACGATTTGGGTAAAATCTGCCCGGATGTTTGTTAATTCTTCGGAAAATCTTGATTTTGGCTTGCTTAATTTGCTAGATTGAGAAAGTTAGATTTTAT
>JARIAN010000150.1 GCA_029257865.1 Phocaeicola sp. | reverse complement strand
ATGAATACATCCAGACTTCGGGATGCGAAATAATCATCTTCTCTATTCCAAAAACGGCTCAAAATAGCATCCCTTCTTACTACTTCACCTTTGTTTTCTGCAAGTACCTGAAGGATTTGTGCTTCTCTTACTGTAAGTGTTATTTGTTTGTTCCTTTCATTGTCGAGCAATGTAGCGTGTTTGGCATTTAAGGTGTAATGCCCGAATTTACATATGTCTTCTTCTTTCCTGTTTTTCTTACCTTCTTTCATTCTTAGGATGGCACGTAAATGTGCATCAAGCTCATCCGGAACAAAAGGCTTTTTCACATAATTATTTACACCTATATCATAGCCTTTTCTTACATCTTTTGGGGAAGTCAGAGCAGAAGCAAAAAGTATCGGAGTCTCACCGTCAGTCTCTCTTATCCTTTTTACCATATCAAATCCATTCATCACAGGCATATCTATATCTGAAATGATAATATCAGGCTTCCAGTTTTTCCATACTTCAATACCTTCTTTACCATTTCCGGCCACAGTGACCTCATAGCCACCTATAATTTCCTGAAGTCCAACTTGCACTATATAGCTTAAGTTCACATCATCTTCAACTAGCAATAATTTTATCATAATTCTTTTAATATTAGAGGTAAGTAAATAATAAATTCAGTAAATTTTCCTTCTGCATTATTGACTGTAATTTTCCCTTTGTGTGCATCAACTACCTGTTGAACAAAGTTTAAGCCTAATCCAAATCCTGAAGCATAATTTTTTTTCTTACGACCGGCATAAGCTCGTTCATACTTATTGAATATCTTCATTTTATCATCATCATTCATTCCAAGTCCATTATCGTAAATTTTGATAATACTATATTTACTATTTTCTGAAGAAGATATTTTAATATCAACACTATCCTTGGAATATTTTATGGAATTATCAATCATATTGCAAAATACTTCTTCTATGTATTCAGCATCAGCATAAATACTCTCAGCTTCCAAGTCAAATTTAAAAGTAACTGGTTTTGGAGATTTAGCCATAAATTTTTCGGATATTTTTAAGAGTAAAGGCTTCAGCATTACCATTTCACAGTTCATTTCCAGTTTATTATTATCCAACTTCGATATAGTTAGAATCTTGTTAGTCAAGGTCAACAAGTGATCAGCTTCATCTTTGGCTATATTGAAGAATTTCTCTTTCATCTCTGGCTTATTATCAAGTCTTCCACCTTGTAGAAAGTTCAAGGCTGACAAAATTGAACTCAAAGGTGTTTTCATGTCATGTACCATTGCATATGAGAAGTCTTCACGAATTTGTAGAATTACTTGTAGCTTAGATATAATTTTTATTTGGTAAATAATACACCCAATTATAAAACTCAGTACAATAATTGTTATTATAATTAGCAAACTCATTTCCCCAAAAAGAAACATATATGGGTTTATAATTTCAAGCTGAACACCTTGTGATGAGTCTGCTGTAATATTTATAATTTTAGATTTTATTTTGCCAAAAAGAAAAATCTTTGGTTTGGGATTGCTAGAAGACAATACTTTGTTATCGGAAATCCTTATTTTATTGATGGAAATTGAACATGGTAAATCGATGTCATTTAACATATTAGACGCTATAGAATCTATTTTAGACAAAGAGATCTCTAAGCCTATATTAGACAAGCCTTCGTTAAGACTGACAATTTCTGGTGCTAATTCATTTTTTTGAGTATTAGCTGGAATACTTACACCAACAATTTCAGTACCCTTAGGTGCACTTTTAAATCTAATTGATATTTCTCTTCTTATTGCTTTTATTAGTATTGTATTACTTTCTTTATATAAATTATTCTCTAAAGCCACGTATGTGTTATAAAGCCATAACAGTTGAAGTATTATTATAGCAAATGCTCCTATAAAAACTAAGGCACTTATATTCTTATATTTCATATGCAATTTGTTTTAATAATCGCAAATATAATAACATTTTAATAACATTCAGATAACTATGGTAAAAACTTTTAATGAGTACTTTTGCATCATAAAACTTAAATAAATTGAATTATGAAAGAATTAATAAGTGAATTGAAACAAAATGAACTGTATAAAATTTATGGTGGAGAAGAAAAAGAAAGTTATTCAAGGGATGAAAATGGTAATATCTTAATAAGAATAATTGTGAAAATATTTTAAAATAATAGTTGTAAATATATTAACCTAACAATAACATAAAGGTAACATAATTCTAAATAACGTTGGCTTACCTTTGCATCAGTAAAACAAAAGGTATAATAACAATTAAATA
>JARIAN010000120.1 GCA_029257865.1 Phocaeicola sp. | reverse complement strand
TTCCTTATTTTATTTTCCATACGGAACAGTTTTCTTCCTCCCCATAATGTTTGTGAATAACCTACATAAAAAGGCGCAGTGCTAAAACTACTCCGTTTTCTGGAAAATTCATTAAGGTAACTTATATTGGTACCGATATTGACATCTCCACCCGTAAAGCCTACTTTTTGACTGATAGACACGCCCAAAGAACTGGTGTTGGAATAGTCCTCCACATAAGAATAGCCACCATCTTCCGGACTTTGCAACAATCGCAAAGAACGATTAAGACCGACCGGGTTGAAGGTGAATGCAATGGAAGGCAAAAGACTTTTCTGATAATTTGTAAATTCCAATATGTCATTTTCATAATTAAGAAGCTCCATACGGACAGCAGGAGACTGAAGAGAATAAATATCTATAATATCAGAAAGTGATAAGAGGATATTACTTTCTTGAGAATATATAGAGTTGGATACTACCAAACATATACTCAAAGGTAAATATTTCTGCTTATGGCAAAGCATATAAAATGTGTTTTCTATTAAGTTTAAGCTAAACAATGACAATTGCTTGCTACAAAGATAGTAATATCGTCAAGGTTTACAAAAGGAATGGTGATATTTTATCTTTTTTACAATTCCGACACCATATTAGTAAAATCTTAGTGGAACACGCTGAAGGTCTGTGATTCTTTACACCTGCCTGTTAACTTGCTCAATTGCCTGTTTATTGATGAAACTCTTTTCATCTTTATCGTCACACGTACGTGTTACACGCATTACACGTACGTGCCACATGCATCACACATACGATGCACACGCGTTACACGTACGTGTGACGACAATTATATAGTAGCGTTTATGCAATCTTGAACATTAACCGTCAAAAAACAATATGCCCATAAAATTCGATTTGCATAAAAATCCCGGAAGAGAAGGGAAACGATACCTATTGTGAAAGCTATGAAATCAGTCGCCTAAAGTAAGAGGTACCCCACGGTAGAAATCGAGAATCTTGGTGCGGAACAGATAGTCGTACTTTGCCTGAATACGGTCGGACACCGCTTTCATCCAACCTGTCCTTGACTCATTGTATTCAGAGGCCGTAGCCTTACCGTTCTGATATTTCTCTTTCACCAAAGCAAAAGACTCTTGCGCAGCCTCATCGGCCAGACAACTGCTTCGGTACTGACTACCTGCATTCAATGCATTATAATAGGCCTGCTGAATTTCCTTATAAAGCACTTTCTTGCTTTCTTCCAGTTCCCAATTAAGTGTCACCTGCTTAATCTTGGCGCTCCTCACTTGATTACGAGTCGCCAAACGGTTGAATATAGGAACGCTTAAAGTAATCCCTATAAACTGGCTGAAATTATCTTTCAGCTGAGAGCCGAAATTGCCGTTCTCTCTTCCTGAAACATTATAATAGTTTGTGCTCAAACCAGCCCCCAGACTCAGTTGAGGGAAATAAGCACTCTTTGCAATACGAATATTCTTTGCAGCCCCGTCCAAACGATATTGAGCAGCCTTCACTGAAGGTTTTATCCATAGCGCTTCGGCATAGATTTCAGCCGGAGGCACCAAGGTAATGCTATCCAACAGAATATCATCCGAAGGGCGTTCTATCAAGAATTCTTCAGGAGTAGCAAGTTCAAGCAATTGGGTCAGATCAAGTGTAGCCATCTGACATCCGTTATCCGACTGCACTGCAGAAAGTTCATCTTGGGCCACCCGGGCCTTAGCTTCCAGCCATTCAGCCTTCGAGGCCTTCCCCATCTCATAGAAAGCCTGTTTCTGGAGAAGCATTTCCTTGCTCAGTTCCACCTGACGATGCGCCACTTCCGACAGTTCCATCTTGAACAACAACTCCAAATACGACGAAGCAACCTGAATGCTAAGATCCTCCTTCGCGCTCTCCAAATCGGCCACAGCAGCCTTCAGGTCCAACTTAGACAAAGCAATCTGATTGACTGTCCTCAGTCCGGTAAACAATGGTATATTAGTAGAAAGGTTCAATCCTGTATTTTGAGTATTCAACCGTTTATAAGTGTTGTCATTCTGTAAACTTCTACCAAAATTAAAAGAATGGTTAACCCCTGCATTCAAGTCGGGCAATCTGCTGCTACGCGCAGTGCTTAAACTCACTTCACTCTGTTCGCAGGCAGCTTCTCTTTTCTTGACTGTCAGATTATGTGTAACAGCATAGTCTATGCACCGTGTCAAACTCCAAGTGTCTTGAGCATCCATACATTCTGATGCCCCTAAAAACAATGCCAACAATATTCCTGTATACTTCATAGCCTCATACTTTAGTTCTCTTTCTTCAAGCCACGTACCAGTTCTGTACCATTGACTCCTTTTTTCAATTCGATATTTATCCCGTCACTCACCCCCGTAACAACCGGACGCTTCTCAAACACCTGTACCGGCACACTATCTTTCAACACGTAGATATAGGTAGAATCCCCGCTAAACTCCACGGCACTCTCCGGTATGGCCCATACCTGATTGGCACGCTGCAGTTCCATCTTGGCATTGGCACTATATCCCGAACGAATGGTCACACTGTCAGGTATCGTAATGGCAGCCTTAATTTCAAACTGATTTGCTCCATTATTCTCCACACTCTTTGGAGAAATATACTCCAACACGGCATTGAACTCCATCCCCTGCAATGCACCCAATCTGATAACCACCGGAATACCTTCTCTAATACGTCCCACTTCTGTTTCATCCACATTTCCACGGAAAATCAAATCACTCATATCCGCCACTGTTGCAATGGTAGTCCCGTCATTGAACGTATTACTCATAATCACCGAGTTTCCCACTTTAATGGGCACATCCAAAATCAAGCCGTCTATTGTAGAGCGGATAAGAGTACTGCTGAAAGAAGCACTATTCTTGGTGATACCCTCCTTTACAATTTCCAGATTATCACGGGCCGACTGGATTTCTTCGCGTGCCTGCCGAGCGGTCAAAAGAGTCTTTTCATACTCTTCATTGCTCACCAACTTGCTCTGATACAGTTTTTCCATACGCTCCAAGTCTATCTCCGCTTGTCTGCCGTTCATCTCGGCCAAGCGCACTCTACTTTCTGCAGCGTTAAGTTGGCCAAGTTCAGGAATGACCTTCACTTTTGCGATAATCTCTCCTTTTTTAATTTTCTCACCAGCCTCCTTATAAACCTCAGCAATAATTCCTGAAATCTGCGGCTTAATAGCCACTTCATCTCTAGGCTCAATTTTCCCGGTGGCCACGGTAGACTGCACCAAGTCCATCTTTTTTACAGTTGATACATGGTAAGAAATCGTTTGAGGTTGTGATTTCTGATACAAGAAGACAAAAGTGCCTATAAACACCAATGCCACAAGCACTAACACTGCTATTTTTATATACTTTCTCATAAACACTAAAAAATTATTTCTATTCTTTCTAGATTATTTTAATTCATACTTATTCGTCACGTATCGCTTCTATCGGCTTGATGGCCATAGCCCGATAAGCAGGAGCCAGCCCAGAGAGCAAGCCTAAAATCAGCAACAAGACACACGCACCAATCGCTGCCCAAAAACTTATCTGGAAACGAGGGACAAACGTCAATGTAGACGTTGCCTGCTCCACCACATTCAACAAAAAGACAGCAAAAGAAATGCCTCCCATACCCGCCAATGTCGTCAGCACCATGCTTTCGGAAAGAATCTGAAACATAATATCCTCCGGACGTGCCCCAATGGCACGGCGAATTCCTATCTCGGTAGTACGTTCTTTCACCGTCACCATCATAATATTGCTTACACCAATCACGCCGGCCAACAATGTGCCCAGTCCCACCAACCAGCCCAAAATGCGGATTCCGGTAAACAAGTCGTCCATCATGCCGAACATCGCTTCCGCATTGACACTGATAAGCGCCTGTTCATCCTCGGGATGAATAAAATGAGCGCGTTTCACCACCTGTTCCACCTGTTTCTGCACTTCACTGATGACATATCCTTTCTTGGCTGTATAACAAAGCATGTCAATGCTGGTTCCCCTGTTATAATTTCGTTGCATCGTAGAAAAAGGAATGACAATAGAAGTTTCCGTCTGCCCGTTGATAGACATATTACCCTCTGCGGCATTCACTCCCACCACCTGATAATAAATCCCATCAATCTTGATATAACTTCCACTAGGATTTCCCCCTTTCGGGAAAAGAGTTTCATAAATGCGCTGCCCTATCACACACACCTTCCGGTACTGCTCCACATCTACATCATTCAGCGTACGCCCCAAAATAATCTTCGGCTCTTCAATACGGTCGTACACCGGATACTGCCCTTTCAAAGTACCCGAAATCTTATTTTCCTCATACACCGCCTCAATGCCCCAGGAGTTTATTGTAGCAGTCACCACATCCACTCCCATCACAGAACTTTTTATACGCTCCAGGTCTCTATTCTCCATATCCCACCGGCGCCCTTGCCGGAATCCCTTATATGCTTTTCCAGTGTTATTGCTTCCCATGAATCCGGAGTTTGTGGCAAACCCTTCAAAATTATGCGCCATCAAATCGTTCATACCACTGGCGCCTCCCATCAGAGCCACCAGCATAAAGATTCCCCAGAACACCCCAAATGCAGTGAGCAAACTTCTTGTCTTGTTGCGGGTGATAGTCACCCATACTTCCTCCCACGTATCTAAATCAAACTTTTTCATATTCAATCTGCTCTAAGTGCTTCAATAGGTCTAATCTTTACAGCTTTCCGTGCAGGAAACAATCCGGCCAAAGTACCGGCAACAACCAAAGTCAATGTAGCCTGCACAGCAATTCCCACATCCACTGTAGGGTTCTCAAAGACTGTAACACTAAACGCCCCGGCGTTTACCGTATGGCTTCCTGCCACATAATTCATATACTCTGTAGCCAATATACCAGCCACCATTCCGATATAACCAAAGAAGGTGGTAATAGCCACACTCTCCGATATAATCAACCATAAGATTGAAGCAGGCTTGGCTCCCAATGCCTTTCTGATACCAAATTCATGCGTGCGCTCCCTCACTGTAATCAACATAATATTACTTACTCCTACAATTCCGCTCAGCAAGGTGAAGATACCGATTACCCATATTGCCACATTAAGCAACTGATTGGCTGTCTCCTGCTGCAAATAACTAGTAAAACGGTTCCATATCCACAAAGCACCTTCATCGGAAGCATCAAAATTCTTGATACCTCCCAGCATCTGACGATATTCCTTTTCAAACACTTCATTTTTGGAGATATCTGTCAGTCCCTTAGTGGTCAGAGTAATTGTATTAATACTATCCCCCTTGGCATAGACACGCTGCAATGTAGCAAATGGAACCAATACAGAAGGAGAAAAACGATTTTGGTCTGTATAAACACCTACAATCTGGAAGAGCACACCTTGACAATTGACATATTTGCCCAAAGGCTGAGTCTGAGAGAACAAAGTCCGTGCTGTCTTTTCATGTATCACCATCACTTTACGACACTCTTCCATGTCACGGTGGTTGATAAACCTTCCCTCTTTCAGGTCGACAGCCTCCAGTTCCGGATAATTAGGGAAAACACCATCCATTGAAATACTCAAGTTCTCTTTTCCGTAAGCAAGAACAACACTTTTATTGGCAGTAGCCCCCGCAGCAACAATCCTGTCCGAAAAAAATTCCTCCGTCGCTTTCCGGTCACCATCAAACAAAGAAATCACCCTTCCTTCCTGCATCCCTTTATAAGGCATGGAAGTAACCCCCGGATAAATCTTCATCGAGTTCATTTTCATTCTCTTGCTTCTATTCTCAAAAGCATGAATCAATCCATTCCCAGCCCCTAGCAATACTATCAACATAAAGATACCCCACGATACGGAGAAACCGGTCAATATAGTACGGAGCTTGTTGCGCCTGATAGTAGCATATATTTCTTGAACCAAATCTAGCATATCCTATTCATTTAAAATATCCGTCTTTTCCGAATGGGGAAGCATTATGTTCCAGATTATCTTCAATACGTTCAATCAACCCATCTTTGATATGAATGATACGATTCGTCTGATTGGCAACTCCGCTTTCATGTGTCACCACAACAATGGTCATGCCCTCCTTTTCATGCAACTCCTTTAAGATGCCCATCACCTCTACCGATGTCTTGCTGTCCAAAGCCCCGGTAGGCTCGTCGGCCAGAATAATCTGTGGTTTGGAAATCAAGGCTCTTGCAATAGCAACACGCTGCTTCTGTCCACCAGACAACTCATTAGGCATATGATGCGCCCATTCCTTCAGGCCCAACTTATCTAAATATTCCAATGCCAATTCATTGCGACGCTTTCTACCTATCCCCTGATAGAACAACGGAAGTGCCACATTTTCCATCGCATTTTTAAAAGAAATCAAATTAAAAGACTGAAATATAAACCCAATCATCCTATTACGGTATTCAGCCGCACGAGACTCGCTTAAATCTTTAATCAATACATTATTTAAATAATAGCTTCCCGAATCATAATTATCCAAAATACCCAAGATATTCAGCAAAGTAGACTTCCCAGAACCGGAAGCCCCCATAATAGAAACAAATTCGCCCTTTTCAACGGTCAAATCAATACCTTTTAACACGTGAAGTGGCGCCCCGTTATAATAAGTTTTGTTTATACCCTCTAAACGTATCATATTGCTAATTTTTACCTACGTTATTTACATCTTTTCAATAAAGTCGTAAAGATATAAAAAGAAGATGACTAGATAAATAAATCAGAAAAAATTTGCTCTGTTTTTTACGTTTATATACTTTTGCCACATAAACTAACCTTTAAACAAAATAATGTCATGACTGTAAACATGGAAAAGCCCTACGTTGTAGGTATGGATATAGGTGGAACTAACACCGTATTTGGTATTGTAGACTCACGTGGTAATGTATTAGCTTCTGACTCTGTAAAGACTCAGCAGTATGACCACATAGACGACTATGTAGATGCAGTATGTAAAAAATTAATCCCTCTGATTCAACAGTTTGGTGGAGCAGAAAAGATTAAAGGTATGGGAGTAGGTGCTCCTAACGGAAACTACTATAGCGGAACTATTGAATTCGCTCCAAACTTGCCATGGCGAGGTGTTATTCCTTTGGCTTCTCTTTTCGAAGACAGACTGGGAGTTCCTACTGCATTGACCAATGACGCCAATGCTGCTGCTATCGGAGAAATGACTTACGGTGCTGCACGAGGATTGAAAGACTTTATCATGATTACGCTGGGAACAGGTGTAGGTAGTGGTATCGTTGTAAACGGACAGTTGGTATATGGACACGACGGATTTGCCGGTGAATTGGGCCATGTTATTGTAAATCCTGAAGGCCGTGCTTGTGGATGTGGAAGAAAAGGATGCCTGGAAACTTATTGCTCTGCAACTGGTGTTGCTCGTACTGCACGTGAGTTCTTGGTAGCACGTTCTGAACCTAGCTTGCTGAGAAATGTACCAGTAGAAGAAATCCAGTCAAAGGATGTATACGATGCTGCCGTAAAAGGTGATAAGCTAGCTCAAGACATCTTCAACTTTACCGGAAAAATCTTAGGTGAAGCATTGGCTAACTTCATTGCATTCTCTAGTCCTGAAGCTATCATCTTGTTTGGTGGTCTGGCTAAGTCTGGCGACTATATCATGAAACCTATTCAGGAAGCTCTTGAAAACAACGTATTGAATATCTATAAAAACAAAACAAAACTGTTGCTTTCTCAATTGAAAGATGCAGATGCTGCCGTATTGGGTGCCAGCGCACTGGGATGGGAAGTTAGAGAATAATTTTCCTGGATGCGGTTAAGGCTGCCTAACAAAGGAAACAAAAAATCCTGTCCGGTTCGAAAAAGAACTGAACAGGATTTTTTGTTTCTTTCCACTTTTGAGTTTCACTCTGTCTGACCTTCCGGCCAATTCACCAGATAAAGAGTATTGCGAGCACGAGTGATTGCAGTATAGAGCCACCTGAAATAATCGGGAGAAAGCATTTCCTCCGTTACATAACCTTGGTCCAGAAAGACATGCTGCCATTGGCCTCCTTGCGCCTTATGACAAGTCACCGCATACGCATATTTCACTTGCAGTGCATTATACCATACATCTTGCTTTATCTTATTCATCCTGTCGCGTTTAGTAGGCAAGTCGGTATAATCTTCATATACTTGATGAAAAAGATGCTCAGTCTGTTCACGAGTCAATGCCGGAGCATCCGAATGAAGTGTATCAAGCAATATCTTCACCTCCAGTTCCAGTTCCCCATAATCGGGAAAACAGAGCAATACATCGGCAAACCTGAAGCCATACATCTCTTGTGTCCTCCGTACCCGCCGCACTACAGCAATATCTCCATTTGCTATAAAATCGAGTTCTTTGCAAGATTCGCTCCAAAAATAATTATTCTTAGCCACCATCAGCATATCTCCCGACGACAATTCCTCCTCCCTATATAAGATGGTATTACGTATTCCTTTATTATAAAGGGTAGCGCGCTTATTAGAACGGCATACAATCATCGTTTCATCCATTCCTGCCTTATCATAGCAAGCCGTGATAGCTTCTATCAATTCACTGCCCGGAACCACCTTCACATCGGGTAATCCCTTGATGCAGAGTCGAGGCAACTCATCATATCGCTCTGCGGTAATGAGCCTGCGCAAAGCCGTCGCATTATACAAGATGCCAGACGTTTCT
The DNA here is from genome assembly GCA_029257865.1 of Phocaeicola sp. Lineage (GTDB taxonomy): Bacteria > Bacteroidota > Bacteroidia > Bacteroidales > Bacteroidaceae > Phocaeicola. The sequence continues at coordinate 22,768 of JARIAN010000120.1, read as the reverse complement.
TTCTGTCTTACCACCTGTGTCAATGTTTCCTCTGTCACTTGAAGACCGTATCCCGAAAGTACCGATGAAGAAAGCGCAGGGCTCTCTTCCTCTCCTACTGGCGGCAACTGGGCCGTATCGCCCGTAAGCATCAACCTACATCCTTGTCCGGCATATATATACCGTATCAAATCATCCAACAGCCTCCCATTTCCAAACATCCCTCCAGAAAGGCCTTCATTGGCAATCATCGAAGCCTCATCTACTATAAACAACGTATTTTGATAGAGATTGTTATTCATCACAAAATTATCTACCTGCTCCGAGAAAGTACGCTGACGATAAATCTTACGATGAATGGTGTAAGCTGGTTGTCCGGCAGCAAGAGAAAACACCTTGGCGGCTCTTCCAGTAGGAGCCAGCAGCACGCACTTCCTACCCAGCTGGCGAAGAGTCTTTACCAATGCACTCACCAGAGAAGTCTTTCCCGTTCCGGCATACCCCTTCAGCAAAAAAAGTTCGTCCCGACCAGATGAGCACAAGAAGTCGATAAAGGAAATCAAGGCTTTTTCTTGCTCTAGAGTTGGCTCATAAGGAAAATTTCGTTTAATTTGATGCAATAAATCATTATTTAACATAATTGTATCATAAAAAGTTCACATAACCTTTATGTGATTCAAGTATTTTATCTTATTTTTGCGCTACGAATATAAACTAAAAAAAATAAATATTATCATGAAAACAGTTATTAATCTTGTATTAGCCGCTTGTGTAGTTGCTTTAGTGTACATTTGCTATGGTAGTATCATGGGGCCAATCAACTTTGACAAAGAAAAAGAAGTACGTGACAACGCCATCAAAACTCGCCTGATTGATATCCGTAAGGCTCAGCAGGAATATCGTGGGATGCACAATGGTGCCTATACTGCAGATTTCGATACGCTGATTGACTTTATCAAAACTGCAAAACTTCCTTTCATCTTGAAAGTTGGTGCTTTGAATGACGACCAGTTGAACAATGGTATGACTGAAAAGAAAGCTATTGCAATGATTAACAAAGCTAAGAAAACAGGTAACTGGAAAGAAGTTGAAAAAGAAGGTTTGCAAAACTTCCGTCGTGATACTATGTGGGTAGCTGTACTTGACACTATCTTTACAAAAGGATTCAACCCAGACTCTTTGGCTTACGTTCCTTACGGAAACGGTGCTAAGTTTGAAATGGCAATCCGCAAAGATACTACTAAGTCGGGAGCTCCTTTGAACTTGTTCCAAGCACAGGTTTCTTACGATGTTTACTTGGGCGACTTGAACAAACAGCAATTGCTGAACTTGAAAGATACTCGCGAAAAATTGGGTAAATACTGCGGTTTGAGAGTAGGTGACATCGAACAGCCAAACAATAACGCTGGTAACTGGGAATAATCAATGAACAGCGAAAAGAGTCTTGATTTAAACAAATCAGAACAATATAACTTATCCATCCGTCTGAGCACGGATGGATTTTCTTTTTCTATCCATACCTCATCAGATAATGAAGAGGTTCTTTTCAAGAATTATCCGGTCAATACACAACGTTCAATGGCCGCTAACGTGAAGGCGTTCCTAAACGATACGGAAATAGTAAAGCATCCGTTCGCCCACGTATATATCTTGATACATAGCCAGCGCTATACTCCTGTTCCTCTGGAAATCTACGAAGACGAACAGACGGAAATACTCTTCTATCAAAACCTCCCCAAGGTAAACAATGAAATTATCTTGTGCAACATCTTGGGAAACAGCAACACCGTAGTGCTCTTCTCTGTAGACAAGCTCACTCATATCTATCTGACCGACTTTTTCCCGGAAGCTCATTTCTTTGCTGCCGTCAGTCCGCAAATAGAACACCTCACGTTCATGAGCCGGCACAAAAAGACGAACGCAATCTATGCCAATCTCCACCCGGACAGTATGGATGTTTTCTGCTTTGAACAGAAAAAGCTGCATCTCATCAATTCATTTACCGCCAATGGAGTAAACGACCGTTGCTACTACATTTTGAATATCTGGCAGCAGCTGAAGTACAATCAGGAAGCGGACGAGCTTTACCTTATCGGGAATCGGGACACGATAGCAGATACCCAAAAAGTACTGGCAGACTATATCAGAAAAATTTCTATTATTAACCATCAAGCCGAATGCAACCGGTCTGAGCCATCCGACCCGAAAGACATTCCGTTTGATATGCAATCATTATTCTCATGCGTGTAATCAGTGGTATTTATAAAAGACGACGCTTTGACGTGCCTCATACGTTCAAGGCACGCCCTACAACAGATTTCGCCAAAGAAAATCTGTTTAACGTACTTAGTAACTATATCGATTTTGAAGATGGAGTAACTGCACTCGACCTCTTTGCCGGAACCGGAAGCATCAGCATCGAGTTGGTGTCACGTGGATGTGACAGAGTCATCTCGCTGGAAAAAGACCCGCAGCATCATGCCTTCATCTCTAAAATAATGAGAGAGGTGAAAACCGACAAATGTCTGCCCATCAAAGGAGATGTGTTCAGATACATCGACAGATGCAGCGAACAGTTTGACTTCATTTTTGCTGACCCTCCCTATGCCTTGAGCGAACTGAGCACCATCCCACAAAGAATCTTTGAGCACCACCTGCTCAAACCGGGTGCACTCTTTGTCTTAGAACATGGCAAAGACCTCAGTTTTGAGGAACATCCATATTTTATAGAGCACCGCCACTATGGCAGTGTAAACTTCTCTTTCTTCCAGGCTCCAGAAAAAGAAGATATGGAATAAAGCACCAAACATAAAATCTACCTGAATATGATAAGGGTTGTTCTGAGATGGACAACCCTTTTTTTATGGATTCAATATGTCATAACCAATATTAACATATTAATTATAGCCTTATTACGAAATTTTCGTAGATTTGCGAAAAGTTCGTAACAAAACAACAATATGGAAAAGCTCACCCACCAAGAAGAAGAAGCAATGCGGTTCATTTGGGAAATCGGACCTTGCATTATAAAAGAAGTGCTGGCCCGCTATGATGAGCCACGCCCTCCCTACACTACCGTAGCTTCGGTCATCAACAAATTGAAAAGTAAGGGATACCTTAAAGCAAAGAAGATAGGAAACACATACCAATACACTCCTACCATTGCAAAAGAAGAATACACCCAGAAATCGGTAGGCAATCTGGTAAAAAATTACTTTGCCAATTCTTACAAGGACATGGTTTCCTATTTTGCCAAAGAACAGAAAATTTCTAAAGAAGACCTTGAAACCATCATCTCTCTCATTGAAGAGGATGAAAAGAGATGAAGTCTCTTTATTACCATTCACTTTAAATATAGAAAACACCATGACTTATTTACTACAAGTAAACATAGGGCTGTTACTTTTCTACACCCTCTACCAACTAGTGTGCAAACAAGACACACACTTCGCTTGGCGAAGGGGCGTCTTGCTCCTATCCATTGCACTTTCGTTCCTGATACCTGCTATCGACCTCAAATTATGGATGGAAAATAGTTACCCGATAGCTTCTATCTCTCAGTACTATGCCACATTGGCCTTACCGCAAATCATTGTACATACCGGTGATGCCACACATGGCAATCTATGGCAGCAACTAGATTTCTTACTGCCACCGCTGTATCTGACCGGAGTTACCATACTGGCTGCACGCTTGTTTGTCCAGCTAAAAAGCATCTGTCTGATGATAAGACGTTTACCCTCAAAGATTTGTCAAGGAATAGTTGTCAAACAACTGGATAGTCATTCCGGACCGTTTTCCTTTTTCAAGTGGATTTTTGTCAACTTGCACTCAACAGACGAAAAAGAACTGGAAGATATTCTGATACATGAAAACGCTCATGCCCAACAGCTACATTCTGTAGATGTGATACTGGCTGAAGTGATGTGCATTGCCTGTTGGATGAATCCTTTTGCATGGCTGATGAAAAAAGAAATCAAACAGAACTTGGAATTCCTGGCCGACCAGAAAGTCATCAACGCAGGCTTCGACATGAAAAGATACCAATATCATCTGCTGGCCATGACCTGCAACAAACCGCAACAAACATTATTCAACAGTTTTAATTTATCTAACCTTAAAAAACGTATTATTATGATGAAGAAAGAAAAAAACAACCGAAAAGGGCATATCAAATATGCTTTTTTTACCATCCCGGCTCTAGCACTCTTGATAGCAGGAAACAGTTCTTGCTCATCCAAAAATGCTGAAAAAGAAGAAAAAAAGGTCCAAACCGAAACAACTGCGCCGGAAAAGAAGACCGAACAAGTCCCAACAGCCACTCCTGCTCTTGACCAGGAGGTTTTCGCTGTAGTAGAACAAATGCCTGAATACCCCGGAGGGCTACCCGAACTGATGAAGTTCTTAAACAAAAACATCAAATATCCGCCCCAAGCTAAGGAGAACAACATTCAAGGAAAAGTAATCGTACAGTTCGTTATCAACAAGGATGGTACTCCTTGTGAATTCAACGTAATCCAGTCTATCTCACCGGAACTTGACGAAGAGGCTCTGCGCGTACTCAAGCAAATGCCAAAATGGAAACCTGGTATGCAAAAAGGACAGAAAGTACGTGTCAAATTCACAGTCCCTGTAAGCTTCAAACTATTCTAATAACCGCTCTCATTAACAGACCAATGGCGAAACCGGATTACCCTCCTCAGAGAGGTGCAACTCCTGTTTCGCCATTTCTTTAAATACCTGCCTGCTTAAAGCAGCGGAGCCAACAATCGGACTACCGACTCCACCACCTTGTTCTGCCATGAACGTTTCTCCCAAATCTTATGTGTCAGCAGCAGACTTTCCTTTTGGTCTGCCAAGAATATATCTTTCAACTGCTGCACCGACAACATGTCATAGAAAAACTCATTGGCCTCAAAATTATGCTCAAAGCTACGGAAGTCCATATTAGTAGAACCAACCGAGGCTATCTCATCATCAGAAACAAACATCTTGGAGTGAAGGAAACCATGGCGATACAGATAAACTTTCACACCGGCTTTCATCAAATCGTCCAAATATGACAACGAGCCTTTATGAGTCACATAAGAATCTCCTCGCTTAGGAAGCATTACACGAACATCCACTCCAGAAAGGGCAGCCAACTGAAACGCGTTCATCACCTCCTCCGTAGGCAAGAAATACGGAGACTGCACATAAAAATAATGACGAGCACGGGTCAACGCCAATATCACCCCCTGCATCATTTCATGCCATTCGCCCACCGGATGGGAAGTCACTGCCTGCACAATGGCATTACCATATACATCCAGTTTCGGAAAATACTCCGGCGAAGTAAGCATCGTGCGGTCTATGGCATACCAGTCGGTCAGAAAAGCAGTCTGCAAGCCATACACCCCCTTACCCGTGATACGCACATGCGTATCGCGCCACCTTCCCCAGGACACACCTTTCACATAACGCTGCGCAATGTTCATTCCACCAATAAAGCCTTCTCTCCCATCTATCACCACAATCTTACGATGATTACGGTAATTCATCTTACTGGTGAAACGAGGAAAACGGACTTTCAGAAAACTCTGCACTTCTATCCCTTCACACAGCATCTCATCATAGAACATAGGGTCTACTTTCCAGCATCCCACATCATCATAAAGCAGACGCACCTTAACACCTTCGCGCGCCTTGTCTATCAGCAAGTCACGCAGCAAACGCCCCACCGGATCATTCTCAAAGATATAAAACTCCAGATGGATGTGATGCTTGGCACCTGCTATCGCTCTCATCAATCCATGCAGCATGGAATACCCATCGGTATAAAACTCCACTTTATTGCCGGAAAATAACAAAGAATCTCCTATACGGTAAAAGAAATCACCCATCCGGTTCACTCTACTCAAGGCGTGCAGGTCCTGTTCGTGAAAAGCTGTTATCGGCCGCTTAGCAATTCGGGCATACCCTTTCTTGCTGATGAGCTTTTCCTTGCGAGTGCTACGCCCTAGAAAAAAATACAAAAACCATCCCACCACCGGCAAAAAGAAAAGCACCAAAATCCAAGCCATCGTCTTCACCGGATTACGATTCTCCAGTATCACAATGAAGATGGTGACTATAATCACAGCCAGATAAATGGTGTGAAAGAATGCGAAAAAGAAATCATTGACTACTGTAATGCTCATACCATGCAGGATTTGCAACAAATTTACAGATTTAATCTCAAATCGGACAATTTGCCCCGAAAAAAAATCGTCGACATATTTTAGAAGAATCGTCGACATATTTTGAACAGATCGTCGACATATTTCAAAGAAAACGTCGGTATATTCCACTAAAAATGTCAACATGTTCTGCAAAAAACGTCGGCATGTTTTTTTCAACCCTCCCTTCAGATACTTTTTTTTGTCTTTTTTCTTTGTTTTTACGGTACAAACAAGTAAAAAAAAGGCTTTCAAATCATCTTCCGACTTTATTTGGCATTTTATTTGTAATTTTGTTTCTTATATAATTTTAGACTGAAAAAAATGCAATACAAAAAAACAATCATCAGATTTATCACCCTATTGCTTATCTTCTTTTTCCCGATACAGGGAAACGCGATGGTCGGCAGTGCAGATACATCAAAAAAGCCAACCAAGGAATTCATTTCTTCCGATTCTATCTTTGCTGACTACCTGAAAAAGCAGCATATCACGATTTCATCTCATAACCAGTTGGAACTCATCACCAGCGGCACAAAAAAATTTGATCATCTTTTCAAGGAGATACGCAAGGCCAAACATCACATTCACCTGGAATATTTCAACTTCCGGAACGACTCGATAGCCAATACACTCTTTAATTTACTGGAAGAGAAAGCAGCTGAAGGGGTGAAGATACGGGCCATGTTTGATGCTTTCGGCAATATGTCGAACAGCAAACCACTAAAGAAGAACCATCTGGAAGCCCTACGCAGCAAGGGTATTGAAATTATCGTATTCGACCCCTTCGCCTTCCCCTACATTAACCACGCTTTTCATCGCGACCATCAGAAAATAGTAGTCATTGACGGAAAAACCGGATACACGGGAGGGATGAACATTGCCGACTACTACATTCACGGACTGCCCGAAATAGGACAATGGAGAGATATGCACCTCTGCATCAAAGGGCCTGCCGTAGAAGATTTGCAGCAGGCTTTCCTTAATACCTGGAACAAGGAAACCAAACAACAGATTGAAGGAGAAGAGTTTTTCCCTTATACCAGCCACAAAAAAAACATTCCGACAGACGGCACTCAAGTAGCCATTGTGCAACGGGTACCTAAAAAGACACCCAAGGCTATCCGACACGCCTACATAGAAGCTATCAACTCGGCAAACAACAAGATTCAAATCATCAATCCTTACTTTACACCTACCCTCAGCATACGCCGCGCCCTAAAAAGAGCTATCAAGCGAGGGGTGAGAGTGGAGATTATGATTCCGGGGAAATCGGATATACCATTCACCCCGGGTGCAGCACTCTATATCTCTAACAAGTTAAGGAAAAAGGGCGGACACATCTATGTGTACAACGGAGGATTCCATCATTCCAAAGTAATGATGATAGATGACCGCTACTGCACGGTGGGAAGTGCCAACCTGAATAGCCGAAGCATGAAATATGACTACGAAATCAATGCCTTCATATTCGACCTCTCCACTACCGCCGAACTGACAGACATCTTCAGAAAAGACCGTATGGATAGCACTCCGCTGACACGCGAGGAATACCGGAAACGCAATTTCTTTAAACGCTTGTACGGATGGTTTGCCTATCTCTTCGTACCGGTTATCTGACTTTGTCTTTTACTTGAAGTATCTTTTAATTACATCTTCTGTAAAGTAACATATTTTTTTGTACTTTTGCGAAATACGAGTAATTTTATCTTCGACTGGGAGATATGCCTATAAAATGGAAAAACTCTCTCTGATAAATCGAAAACGAGACAATATTAAAACAGATACAACGAGACCAATGAGAGTAATTGATTTAATAACTTCACATTCCGAACCGATGTTCTCTTTCGAGCTGCTCCCTCCAATCAAGGGAACCGGCATCGAAAAGCTCTATCAGGACATTGATACCTTGCGGCCGTTCAATCCGCAATATATCAATATCACCACTCACCGCAGTGAGTATGTATATATCCCTACGGGCAACGAACAGTTTGAACGCCGGCGCATCCGCAGACGCCCAGGAACCGTAACGGTAGCAGCAGCCATCAAAAACAAATACAACTTAACGGTTGTACCCCACCTGCTATGCAGCGGATTCACTCAGGAGGATACGGAATATATGTTATTGGACCTTCAATTCTTGGGCATCACCGATTTACTGATTCTGCGTGGCGACAAGGCCAAGCATGAATCTACTTTCATCCCGGAGCCGGGAGGGCACACACACGCACTCGACTTGCAGATGCAGGTAAACCGCTTCAACCAAGGAGAGTTTCTGGACGGCTCGCCTATCAAGGCTCCGTTGCATCCATTCAGCTACGGAGTGGCATGCTATCCCGAAAAGCATGAAGAGGCTCCTAATATGGACCTAGACATCATGTTCCTGAAGAAAAAGGTAGAGGCTGGAGCAGAGTATGCTGTTACACAAATGTTCTTCGATAACGAATGCTATTTCAAATTCGTGGAGCGCGCCCGCAAGGAGGGTATCCATATCCCTATCATTCCGGGCATTAAGCCTTTCAGCAAACTTTCCCAACTCAGTGTTATCCCCAAGACTTTCAAGGTAGACTTGCCTATGGAACTGGCCACCGAAGCCATGAAGTGTACGGACGACAGCCAGACTAAACAACTGGGTATCGAATGGTGTATCCACCAGTGCCGTGAACTAATAGCCAAAGGAGTTCCAAGCCTGCACTTCTATACGGTGGGTGCAGTAGATAGTGTTAAACAAATTGCAGAAAAAATATTCTGATATGTTATTGACAGATGTAATCGGTCAGCAAAGGGTGAAGGAGATATTCACTACCATGATTGCAGAGAAAAGAATTCCGCATGCCATCATGTTGAGTGGAGCCGAAGGTACAGGCAAAATGCCGCTGGCCTTAGGGCTAGCCACCCGGTTGTGCTGCGAAAATCCTAAAGAAGGAGACGCTTGCGGAGAATGCAACTCTTGTATACAAATGAGAAAACTGGTGCATCCAGACGTGCATTTCGCCTTTCCTGTCATCAAAAGGAAAGGTGGGAAAAAGGCTATCTCCGACGACTTTATCGACGACTGGCGACAACTGCTTACCGACTCTCCTTACATCTCTCTGGCACAATGGATGCAGCGCATCGATACCGGAAATGCACAGCCTAAAATATTTGTAGATGAAAGTGATGAAATCTACCGGAAACTGTCGCTCAAGGCACTGCAGGGGAAATATAAAATCATGATTGTCTGGCTGCCGGAAAAGATGAATGCTGAATGTGCCAACAAGTTGCTGAAATTATTAGAAGAACCGCCGCAGGGCACAGTGTTCATCATGGTAACAGAAGAACCCGATGCCGTATTGCCCACACTGGTGAGCCGTATGCAGCGCATTAATGTCCCCTTACTGGAAGAAAACGATTTGACAACCATGCTGGAAAGACGATATATGCTGCCGCATGAAGATGCTGTCGACATTGCACACCGCTCGGAGGGTAGCGTGCTGAAAACACTGGAGAATATCCATACCCATGAAGAGAAAAGCAGTTTCTTTGAGTTGTTCATCAATCTCATGCGACAGGCATACGCCCGACGCATCAAAGAAATGAAGGCATGGAGCGAAGAAGTGGCTGGAATGGGAAGGGAAAAACAGAAACGTTTCCTTACCTACTGCCAACACATGATTCGGGAGAACTTCATGTATAACTTCAAACAGAAAGACATGATTTACATGTCGCCTGCGGAAAACCAATTTGCAGTCCGATTCGCCCCGTTCGTCAATGAATCGAACATCTTCGGCATCATGGAGGAACTGGAATTGGCACAAGTGCATATCGAACAAAATGCAAACCCGAAATTTGTATTCTTCGACTTTGCACTGAAGATGATTGTATTACTGAAACAAAACTAATAAACAATATATATTACCGTCGGACAACTGAAAAGATGTCTTGACGACCCTATAAAAATTAATATACCATGAGTAAATTCTTGCTTAAAAACGGTAGTGGAGGACTCTCCTGCAAAGGTTGCGGAAGACAAAACACTAAACTGAATACATACGATTGGCTGGCAGATGTACCGGCTGCAACCGACGAACAGGATATGGTGGAGGTGCAGTTCAAAAATACCCGCAAGGGATATTACAAAAACAGCAACCATCTGAAACTGGAAAAAGGGGATATCGTGGCAGTAGAAGCCAGTCCCGGACATGACATCGGTACCATTACATTGACCGGACGATTGGTGCCGCTCCAAATGAAAAAGTCGGGTATGAAACCTGACGCAGAAATCAAACGGGTGTACAGAAAGGCCAAACCTGTGGACATGGAAAAATATGAAGAAGCCAAAAAAAGAGAACATGCCACAATGATTCGCTCCCGACAAATAGCTGCCGACTTGGGGTTGCAAATGAAAATAGGTGATGTGGAATATCAAGGCGACGGAAACAAGGCTATCTTCTATTATATTGCAGATGAACGAGTAGACTTCCGACAGCTCATCAAAGTGCTAGCCGAAGCCTTCAGAGTACGCATTGAGATGAAACAGATTGGAGCCAGACAAGAGGCTGGACGAATAGGCGGTATAGGTCCTTGTGGAAGAGAATTGTGCTGCGCCACTTGGATGACCAACTTCATCTCTGTGTCAACCAGTGCTGCCCGATATCAGGATATTTCTTTGAATCCGCAGAAACTGGCCGGACAGTGCGCCAAACTGAAATGCTGTCTCAACTATGAAGTAGACGCTTATGTGGAATGTCAGAAAAAACTTCCTAGCAAAGAAATCTGCCTGGAAACTCAAGATGCTACGTATTTCTATTTCAAGGCGGATATATTGAAGGGAACCATCACTTATTCTACTGACAAGTGTTTCCTTGCCAATGAGGTTACTATCAGTGCAAGAAGAGTGTTCGAAATCATCAATATGAACCGCAGAGGGGAAAAGCCTGAAAAGTTACAAGACAACGGACAGGTGGAAGAAAAGCAACCGAAAGACCTTCTAGAACAGGAAAGCCTGACTAGATTCGACAAAAGCAAATCGACCAAGAACCGCAACAAAAAGAAAAAAGGCGACAAACCGGGAGCGCCCAACAACCGCTTTGACAAGAAAAATACAGAGCGTAGAAAAGAAGGGAACAACGAGAGTGCCGGCAGCGGACCTGAACAAAACAGAAACAACAAGAACAACAGAAATTTTGTAGCTAAAGAAGATAAGGCCACTTCTAACGACAACAGACCGCGCAACAATATGCCTCAAGAGGAAAAAGGCAACAACAACGGAAACGGGCAGAAAACTCCTCGACAGGAAAACAGAAAGGGAAACGGCGGAAACCGCCATAATAACAAACCTTTCAAAAAACAACTGCCTAACGCCAACGACAACAACAATGAGGCAAATGCTCCTAAGCAACGAAATACAGAAAAGAAAACTGTAGAAAACAAGCCTGCTGAAGCATAAGTTATATTATTCTGCCTGAATATGTAGATTATTGAAATGATACGTATTCAGGCAGATTCTTTCAATCGTATTTGTATGAAACATTCCCCACTGAACGCAGCCTTACTTATCACCTTCTTTTTTGCGGGTATCCTCTGCGGATGCCAGCAAAACATTCAGTTCCATTCATTTCAAAGTGTAAAGAAGGAATGGGATAAAAAAGACACGATAACCTTCTACCTGGACACAACCTTGACCAATCGGACCTATAGAATGGAAATAGAAATAAGACATACGGAGAGCTATCCTTTCCGTGACTTGTGGCTTTGTGTCCATCGTCCTACGGCTGCCAGCCACTCTACAGACACGATTCATCTTCAGTTGGCTACTCCAGAAGGAAAATGGATAGGGAACGGAAAAAACTTCCTGCAATATACCTCTCCCTCTGAAGCTATCTACCTACAACCTAATGACAGTATTCTACAAATCACTCACTTAATGCAAAAAAATCCGCTGAAAGGCATTAGAGACATTGGCATCAAACTACACTTTCCAATCTCTGGCAGCATCAATACGGAGGAAGACAAAAAGTAGGATGGTAAATCCCCATAAAGAGGACCCTCCATAACTAAAGAAAGGAAGAGGAATACCAATTACAGGAGTCAGCCCTAACACCATCCCTACATTGACAAAGAGATGGAAGAAAAAGACACTGAGCACACTATATCCATAAACTCGCCCGAAACGTGTACTCTGACGCTCAGCCAAACAAATCAGTCGACAAATAAAGACAGCAAACAACAATATTACCGCAGTGGCTCCCATAAACCCCTGCTCTTCGCCTACTGTACAGAATATGAAGTCGGTATCTTGCTCGGGCACATATTTCAACTTGGTCTGAGTCCCGTTTAGAAAACCTTTTCCGGAAAATCCCCCAGAGCCAATAGCTATCTTACTCTGGTTTACATTGTATCCGGCTCCAGTGGGGTCATCTTCCATTCCTAGCAACACTTTGATACGAATCTGCTGATGTGGTTCTAGCACTTCATTGAATACATAATCGGCCGAAAAGAAAAATCCCAGCGAACCAACTGCAAAGAACAAGATATACAGATAGTTCTTGACACGTTCGCGAAGGAAAAGATAAACCAGATAGATACAAAGGGCAGCCCAAATTCCTCCTTGCAGCAACGCTACATTAAACGGAATCACATAGAAAGAGAACAACACCCCTAGAAAAATGATACCTAAGCCAAAGAGTAAAATGTTCCATACAGCCTGCTGAGAACCTTTACAATAAGCCTTTACCAACATAGCCACAAAAAAGACAATTAAAGTAAGCACGGCGAATTCTCCCCATATAGTACACTCGTCACCCATATAGACATCTCCAAAACGGATGCCTACAATAAAGTAAACCACAGCACAAACTCCTGCAAACAATACAGAACCCGTCATCCCTTCCCGATAAAGTACCAGGAAAAAGGCAAGATAAACCAATGCAGAACCGGTCTCCCGCTGAAGAATAATCAAACACATCGGCAACAGTATGATGCCCAGAACCATCAGCATGTGTCGTGAACGTTCTATCGAAAATGTATATTCTCCCATGAACTTAGCCAGCGCCAATGCTGTGGCAAACTTGGCAAACTCAGCTGGCTGCAAACTTACAGGTCCTAATACAATCCACGACCTAGACCCTTTAATCTCATGCGGATTAAAAATGGTACCAAAAAGGAGCAGGAGCAAAATCCCGTATACCAAATAGGCATAAGTGTCAAACAAACGGTCCTCCAACATCAATAAAACAAATCCCAAACTCAACGAACAGCCAATCCACATCAACTGTTTTCCGGCACGAGTGGTAAAGTTAAAGAAATCGGGGTCTCCATAATCGTAGCTGGCTCCACAAATACTGAACCAACCACAAATTACCAAAATCAAATATAATGCAATGGTCCACCAGTCTACGGTTTTCCACAAACTATCTTTCCTGTAAGCCATAATTAATCCTTCTTTTTTGAATATCAGAAGCTAATGCCTCTCCCTCTGGCGACAACTTACCCTTTATAAACTGCTCAATCATCAACCGTCCGATAGGAACTCCGTAAGTTGCTCCCCATCCTCCATTCTCCACATAGACTGATACAGCTATCTTAGGGTTGTTCATTGGTGCAAATCCCATAAAAGCCGAATGGTCCTTTCCGTGGTTTTGGGCAGTACCGGTCTTTCCACAGACTTCAATATCCGGCAAGTTGGCCATTCTACATGTACCTCCTAACACAGCCATACGCATACCTTGTACCACTTCATCATAATGCACCTTATCCACCATCGTATATCTCTTCTCCCTATACTCCGGCAACAACTCTTCACCTTCTATCTGCTTCACCACATGCGGCGTCACAAAAAAACCCCGGTTGGCTATGGTCGCACCCAAATTGGCTATCTGCAAAGGAGTGGCAGTCACCTCTCCCTGTCCGATTGAAATACTGATGATAGTCAACCCGTTCCATGAACCTCGATATACCTTGTCATAGAAATTGGCATTCGGAATCATCCCTCTCTTTTCTCCGGGCAAGTCTATCCCCAGGCTATATCCAAATCCCATAGACACCATATAATCTCGCCATGTATTCATCGCTTTCTGCACCGAACCATATTTCTGACGGGCTCCAATCATGTGATACAAGCCCCAACAGAAGAAACCGTTGCATGAAGTAGCAATAGCGGGAACAATTGGTAATGGAGATGGATGCCCGTGACACCCTACATGCAAGCCTTTGAATGAAAATCCTCCAGCACATGGATAAGAAGTAGATGTATTGATTACTCCCTCTTGGAGAAATGTCAGAGCCTGAGTTGTCTTAAAGGTAGACCCAGGAGGATAGGTACCCATAATAGCACGGTTCAACAACGGCTTCCAAGGGTCGGCTGCCATGGTTCTATGATTCTGCCCTCTGTTACGCCCAATCATCAGATGCGGATCGTAAGAAGGAGAAGACACCAAACAAAGCACCTCTCCGGTAGACGGCTCTATCGCCACGATACTGCCTATTTTGCCTTCCAACAAACGCTCTCCCAGCATCTGCAAATCAATATCCAAACTGAGATTCAAGTTTTTTCCCGGCACAGAAGGCTTGTCGAATGTTCCATTCATATAGTTACCTTGTATTCTACCATGAGCATCTCTTAGCAAGACTTCCACACCTTTGTCTCCTCTGAGCTGCTTTTCATAAAAACGCTCCACACCCAATTTTCCAATAAAATCTCCCGGCTGATAATAACTGTCTGACTCCATCTCTGACTTTGAAACCTCTCCAATATCTCCCAATATATGTGCCCCCACATTATAACTGTATTGGCGAATGGTACGTCGCTGTATATAAAACCCTGGAAATTTAAACAGTTTCTCCTGAAAGACGCCACAATCTTCGGCCGAAAGCTGAGTAAGAAAAACTTGATTGGTATAAGGAGAGTATCCCGGATTTATTCTCCGGTTCTTCATATCCTTGAAACGCTGCTTTACAAATCGGGGGGTAACCTTTAGTGTACGACATAAGTCCATAGTGTCCAAGGTCTTAATTTCCTTCATCACTACGGTGATATCATATGCCGGCTGGTTATATACCAGCAACTTGTCATTCCTGTCATAAATGACCCCTCTACTGGGATATTGAATTTTTTTAAGAAAAGCATTACTGTCGGCATTTTTCTTGTAATCATCACTCATAATCTGCAAGAAAAACAGGCGCACGATGAACAACACCACCACGCACAAGACAGCGCCTCCAATTACATATCTTCTTCGGGCCAAGTCATATTTTCTATCCACTATTGTTTCCTCCTAATCATATCAATACACCAGATACATACCGTTGTGATAAGAGTATCAGATATCGTCTTCCACCAAAGTTCACCCAATCTGAAGAAAGAAAAAGCATCTATCAGATGCAACAACAAGATATGTATAAACACCGCACTGGCTATATATCTCAAAAATGGATAAATCCCCATCGTACGTGCCGTAGGTTCAAACTCGTCCGACATACCTCTAAGAGTTTGCATACGCAGCAATCCACCTCTGACAAAAGCCAAGAATGTGGCAGCAGCGGCATTCAAACCAGGAGTATTGCTAAATGTATCTACACAAAGTCCCAAGAAAAAAGCCTGCAACATCAATTGCTTTCTAGGGGTTTCTGTACCTTGCATCAAAATAAAGTAACTGTAAATGACCGGTGTAGCGTATCCATAAAAATGCACTCGGTCCAATACCATTCCTTGAATCAGCAGCAAGGCTATAAACCATGTAGCACGGTATAGAAACTGTATCATAAAAATTCAATGTTATCTGTCTTATGAGTTCACGAAAACAAACCCACGATTACTTAATACTATTCTCCAGTTCAACCTGTTCCGTCCCGTTATAATAACCAACGACACCCACATCGTGCAACCGGGCGAAATCAGTAAACAAATGTACCTTGAGCAGGTAAGTCAATCCGTCTCGACTGTCTTCCATATCATCCACCACTCCTATCGGAATATTTTCCGGGAAAATAGCACTATGCCCACTGGTCACGACCGTATCTCCCAACGAAAATTCCGAGTGCCTCGGAATATCTTTCAACCAAGCAATATCCGACGAACCTCCGTTCCACTTCAACGTACCGAAATAATCTGTCCGCTTAATCTTGCAACTGATACTACTTTTAGAATTAAGTATAGGCAAGACCACAGCATAATGAGCCGAAGTGCGATACACAATACCCACAACACCGGTACCGCTCAGCACCCCCATCTCTGTAAAGACGCCATCCGCCTCTCCCTTGTCAATGGTAATGTAGTTATCAATCCTATTTACTGTATTGTTCACTACCCGAGCCGGAACCACCTGCTTGCTATCTATCTCATCCTGCTCCTGTCCGAACTGCATCTGCAAGCTATCTTTCTCATAACGGAACAATCTCTCTTTCAAGCGTTCCAGTTCTAATTCCAACTGCACATTGCGCACCATCAATTCACGGTTTTCATCACGCAATCCGAAGTAGGAACTCACGTTACCAGCCATTTCACAGATACTTCCAGTAAAGACATTGGCAGAAGTGAACCATACACTTCCCTGATAATTATTAAACCTAAACAACAAAGTAAAACTGACCACCTCCAATAAAATAAAAAGCAGCCAGTAGTTATATTTAAGCAGAAAATTAAGCAGATTTCTCATAAACAAAAAAATTAAGCTAATCAAGAATTGACAACAGACAATTCCATCAGGTAGTTACCTGGAACTGCCAATTGTCAACTCCCCATCAGCCATTATCTCATGAGGAACGAAAAACGATCCACATTCTTCAGAGCCACACCTGTACCCTTTGCAACACTCAACAACGGGTCTTCCGCTACATGGAAAGGAATATTGATTTTATCCGTCAAACGGCGGTCAAGCCCTCTGAGCAACGCTCCCCCTCCTGCCAAATAGATACCATTGTTCACGATATCGGCATACAGTTCCGGTGGAGTATTTTCCAAAGCACTCAATATTGCGGTTTCAATCTTGGCAATACTCTTCTCCAAGCAATGAGAAATTTCCTGATAACATACAGGAACCTCCATAGGCAATGCAGTAATACGATTAGGACCTCTCACGATATAATCCTCTGGAGCCTCATCGCCCAAATCAGTTAGAGCAGCCCCGACATGAATCTTGATACGTTCAGCCATACGTTCACTGACCTTCACATTATGCTGACGGCTCATATATTCCTGAATATCTGCTGTAAAATCATCACCTGCAATACGGATTGAGTTATTTGAAACGATACCTCCCAAAGAGATTACGGCAATTTCAGTAGAGCCACCACCTATATCTACAATCATGTTACCCTCAGGAGCTTCCACATCCAATCCGATACCCACAGCAGCAGCCATCGGTTCAAAAATCAGATAAACGTCTCGCCCTCCTGCATGTTCTGCACTGTCTCTAACGGCACGCAACTCCACTTCCGTACTTCCAGAAGGAACTCCAATCACCATACGCAAAGAAGGGGTGAAGAGTCTTCTGCCTGTGTTCACCTTCTTGATAAGCCCCCTCATCATCTGTTCACAGGCATTAAAGTCGGCAATCACACCATCTCTCAAAGGTCTTACAGTACGAATGTTCGGATTTTCTTTTTCATACATTAATTTAGCTCGCTCCCCTACGGCAATCATCTTGTCCGTTCTGCGGTCCAAGGCAACCACCGATGGTTCGTCCACCACAATCTTGTCATTGCTCAATATAATAGTATTAGCAGTACCAAGATCCATTGCTATTTCTTGTGTAAAGGAGAATAATCCCATCTTAAAATCTTTATTATTATCAATCTATTTAGTGAAAGCAATACTTGAGTCTATCACTCCAAAAGCGGCAGGCTCAAGTATCACCAACCAATCATTATTTCAACATTAATGCTTGAAGTGTCTTACACCGGTAATAACCATAGCCACTCCATGTTCATTGCAATACTGGAATGTCAGTTCATCTTTTACAGATCCACCCGGCTGGATTACAGCCTTGATACCTTCGTTGTCTGCCAGTTCCACGCAATCAGGGAAGGGGAAGAAAGCATCGCTGGCCATTACCGCACCATTCAAGTCAAAGCCAAACGATTTAGCCTTTTCGATAGCCTGCTTCAACGCATCCACTCTAGAAGTCTGTCCTACACCGCTAGCCACGAGTTGTTTTCCCTTAGCCAAAACGATAGCATTACTCTTGCTCTGCTTAACAATCTTGTTTGCAAAAAGCATATCCTCGATTTCCTCAGCAGAAGGAGCCTTTTCTGAAACCTTCTTCAAATCTTCCGGAGTATGAGATTTCACGTCTTTATCCTGTACCAGTACACCATTTAACAAAGAACGGAACTGTTTAGTTGGCAATTCAGCCTCTTTTCTTACCAAGATGATGCGATTTTTCTTCTGAGTCAAGATTTGCAATGCGTCTACATCATAATCAGGAGCGATAATCACCTCGAAAAACAATTTATGGATTTCTTCGGCAGTAGCTTTGTCTACCGGAGTATTAGTAACCAGTACACCGCCAAAGGCAGATACCGGGTCGCCTGCCAATGCATCTTTCCAAGCTTCCAGCAAAGTAGGTCTTGAAGCTAGACCGCAAGCATTGTTATGCTTCAATATAGCGAAAGTTGTTTCACCTTTGAACTCATCAATTAAATCTACCGCAGCATTGATATCAAGCAAGTTGTTGTAAGAAATCTCCTTACCGTGAATCTGGTCGAACATTGCGTTCAAGTCACCATAGAACACACCTTTCTGATGTGGGTTTTCACCATATCTCAAAGTCTTAGGCTCTTCAATGGCACATCTGAAAGCAGAGTCAGCATCCTCATCAAACCAGTTGAAGATAGCTGAATCATAATGAGAAGAAACTGCAAACGCTTCCTTAGCAAACCATCTACGTTCTTCCTTAGTAGTTACAGCACCCTTTTCAGAAATGATATCCAAGAATGGCTTATACTGAGCCTTACTGGCTATGATAACCACATCATTGAAGTTCTTGGCAGCTGCACGAATCAAAGAGATTCCACCTATATCGATTTTTTCGATGATGGCCTGACTCTCCGCTCCAGAAGCGACAGTGGCTTCGAATGGATACAGGTCAACTATCACCAGGTCTATTTCAGGGATTTCATACTGAGCAATTTGTTGCTGGTCTTGTTCCAGTTCTCTTCTGCACAAGATGCCACCAAACACCTTTGGATGTAAGGTTTTCACTCTTCCGCCAAGGATAGAAGGATAACTGGTAAGATCTTCTACAGCCTTGCAAGGATAACCTAGACCTTCGATGAACTGTCTAGTTCCGCCGGTAGACAAGAACTCCACTCCTTCCTCTGCTAATTTACGGATGATAGCATCCAACCCGTCTTTATGGTAAACCGATACCAAAGCGGTTTTAATTTTCTTTGACTCTGACATTGCTATATGTTTTTAGATATTTGGTACAAAGGTAATAAAATTCGGTCTATTCACATAAGAGGTAGTATTAAATTATCATTCTTTTACTTTGTAACACAAATGTAACATTTATGACACCTTTCTATAATATCGCTGCAATATCTTTGTCGTACGAAATAAATATTTATAACAATCCAAGAAGTAATATGGAAACTATCTATTTAGGAATTGTAATTTTCCTTTTTATGCTGGCAATCTTCGACTTGCTGGTAGGTGTCAGTAACGATGCCGTAAACTTTATGAACTCTGCAGTTGGAGCCAAAGTGGCCCACTACAAAACCATCGTTATTGTAGCTGCCGTCGGAGTCTTTGCCGGAGCTATATTGAGTAACGGCATGATGGATATCGCCCGACACGGCATCTTCCAGCCTGCCAATTTCAACCTGCATGAAATCATGTGTATCTTGCTGGCCGTCATGGTAACCGATGTGGTGCTGCTCGACTTATTTAATACCCTCGGGCTTCCCACCTCCACCACAGTATCCATGGTTTTCGAACTCTTGGGAGGAACATTCATCTTGGCAATTCTCAAGATTATCGGTGACGAAACAGGCATGCTTTCTATCGGAGACCTGATGAATACTGAAAAAGCGTTCTCCGTCATCATGGGTATCTTCCTATCTGTCGCCATCGCCTTCATAGCCGGTACTTTCGTACAATATATTTCCCGCTTGATTTTCAGTTTCAACTATAAAAAGAAACTTTCTTGGACCATCGGTATCTTCGGAGGGCTTTCTGTAACATCTCTTTCTTATTTCATTTTGATAAAAGGATTGAAAAACGCTCCTTTCATCACTTCAGAAACTACCGCATGGATAGATGCCAACAGCTTCTACCTCATGACAGGATTCTTCTTATTCTTTACCTTACTCATGCAGATTCTGCACTGGTGTAAAGTCAATGTATTCCGCATCATCGTACTTTTGGGTACATTTTCTTTGGCATTGGCCTTTGCCGGCAACGACTTGGTAAACTTCATCGGAGTTCCTTTGGCAGGATTCTCTGCTTATACCGATTATGTAGCCAACGGAAACGGTCTTGGAGCCGACGAGTTCATGATGACTTCTCTAATGTCTTCAGCACAGACCCCTGCCATCTTCCTGTTCCTTTCAGGTATCGTTATGGTATATGCCCTGGCTACTTCCAAGAAAGCCAAGAATGTCATCAAGACTTCTGTTGACTTGGCACGCCAAGAAGAAGGCGACGAAATGTTCGGTTCATCCGGACTGGCCCGTACTTTGGTGCGCCGTGCCACAGCCATCAACGAATTCCTAACACGCATCATCCCTTCTGGAGTTCGTAAATGGATAGACAGCCGATTCAACAAGAACGAAATCATCCTTGAAAACGGAGCGGCTTTCGACTTGGTACGTGCTTCTGTCAACCTGGTTCTTTCCGGTCTGCTTATCATCATCGGAACAACCATGAAACTGCCTTTGTCTACCACCTATGTAACGTTTATCGTAGCCATGGGTACTTCCCTCTCCGACCGTGCATGGGGACGTGAAAGCGCTGTTTACCGTATCACTGGTATGCTGTCGGTTATCGGAGGATGGTTTATCACTGCATTCGTGGCGTTCACCATCTGTGCCTTGGTTACAGTCATCATGTTCTACACTCACTTTGTAGGTATGTTCCTGTTCATCGGTATCGCTGTATTCCTGCTCGTTCGCAGCAACATCAAATACAACCAGAAGGAAAAAGCCGAACAACGCGACGACCTCTTCAAACAAATGATTCAGAGCAAGGACAAGACAGAAACGCTCAATCTGCTCCGCCGGCACTTCAGCGAAACAATGTCTGACTACCTACGCTTTACAGAAGTTTCTTACCAGCATATCACCGATGGCTTCATCAAGGAAGACTTAAAGCTACTAAAGAAATCACTCATTGCAGCAGAAGAACAGAAAAAGATGTTGAAGAAACGCCGCAGAAAAGAGATTCTCGGACTCCGCCGTATTCCTATTGCCATCGCCATAGAAAAGAATACCTGGTTCCACTTGGGCAGCAACAGCTGCGAACAAATGCTCTACTGTTTGAAACGCATCTGCGAACCTTGCAAGGAACATGTGGACAACAACTTCAACCCGATTTCGAAAGAAGATATAGCAGAATTCCTTCCGATACGTGAAGAACTCTGCCAGCTGATGGAACGCACCCAACAGGCTATCGTCAACAATGACTATTCTCAGGCCGATGACATCCTCCACAAGGGAGACTTGCTCAAAAACAAGATTTCAACCTTACGCAAGCAACAGATGAACCGCATACAGGAAACTTCTGCCAACCATCTGAAAGCCTCCATGGTATATCTCAACATCTTGCAAGAATCACAGGAGCTAGTAAGTATCTGGCGACACATGCTCCGTGCCAGCCATTACTTCCACGCAGATTATGTTCCTCAAGAAGAACTACAACTAGTCTAAAACAACATGGCAATCATCTGCTTATAATCAAAAGACTCTGGGGATAAGAATAAAACCTTACTCCCAGAGTCTCTCTTTATATCAGCCTTTCTTACTCAATCGTCGTCATCGTCGTCGTCGTCGTCATCGTCGTCGTCATCGTCATCGTCATGTTTATAATATTTTTTATGCTTATGATGATAATGCTTGTGATGTCTGTGATAATAATCATAAGAGTCATGCCAACATTCATCATAATAATCCAGGCGGTCATAAAACGGATTATAGCAATGACTACCCGGCCTAATACCAATTTCTATCAGCACTCGATTCCAACCACGGCCACCATACTTTTTATAATACTTACACACATCGCGCATATGCCTTCCTGAAGAATGAGCTATTTCCAAAGCAAGCCCCACATTTCCCCAGTTTCTCCCACACATACGATAGTAATCGTCCAAGTCACGAGGCGACATTCGATAATCCCTACACAAGCGTTTCCTAAATCCTACCAAATCCACCGATGCATATCGGTTGGTGTTTCCTATAAATACCGAAAGACGGTCTTGTGCCATCAGCGACAATACAGAAAACAATAAAACGATTAATACATTCCATCTTTTCATATCTCGTATTTTAAAAATTTAAATCTAGCTTCAAACTCTTCCACCTCCATCCAAATAGAGCGTGATAAGCAAAGCTATAAAAAATAACGGCAAAATATCATAAGATGGACAACTATTTTATGAATCCTTGCTAAAAAA
>JARIAN010000107.1 GCA_029257865.1 Phocaeicola sp. | reverse complement strand
GCTAAGCGGCTTCTGCCACTATGCCAAATAGTTCTTTGATAAGTTTAGCATTAAATGTTCTGTTCGGCTTCATACCGGACTTGCTTAAAATTCTTTTGAGCATATAAGTGTTACTTAGATAGGCTTTTAGCAGTCCGATGGAGAGCGACGGATAGTACCGTTGACGCATAACCTTTGCAATGTTTACCGAAGCCAGTGACGCATTGAAAGCGAAGTCAAGTTTCTTTAAGTCTCTTGCCTGGCAATCATTGAGTCCTGTAAACTGTTTGGAATCCCGGAAGCAGAACTCTATTTGGAATCGTGTACGGTAGTATTCGATAATATCTTTGGCCAACATTTCAAGATCGGTGGAGAAATAGATTTTGTGTCCTCCTGATTCCGGGTAATGAACCACGACTTTGATGTTTCGTTTCATTGCCTTTGAATAGGCCTTTACAGAGTAAGCTCTTCCTCCTTCAATGTCGAGAGCCTCGCAACGCTGAAGGTCCAGTTTCTTAAAATCAATCTTCTCGCCTTTGATGCGTGGTCGTCCCCGTTTGCCTGTACGGACACCGTCATGTGAATACCACAAGGCGGCATCATCACGCAAACGGCTGATGACATGGAATCCCAGCAGACAGACTTCACTCACGAACTTTGCCTTTGAGAACCAGGCATCTGCTACGATATAATGTGTTATACCGAGCAATTTGTCCTTGTATTTTCGGAGCACGTCAAGATACCAGTCCACAAGATTGTACTCTTCGCCTTGCTTTTCCAGATACGCCTTGTCCGGTGTCTGTTCCGCACGTAGCATCATACAGTCCCGGCTGTCAATGTCGACAATGCCGATTCCGAGAATCTCAAGTCCCCGTTTCATTGCAGAAGCGCATCCCGACCAGAACTTGCCGATATAAGGAGTCTTCTTCCCCGACTTTGAAATGTAGCTTGCGTCGATGGCAATGGCTTTCCTGCCACTTTCACCAAACCGCTGCCGCATAAGGAAGAGGTTGAACTGCATCCAGTCAAATTCACGCTCAAACAACTGACGGAATCGTTGTTCCGAGTTGTCTGAGTAACGTCCCATTTGGGTGAAATTAATCTTTCTTGGCAGTACCATATACAAAATCATGAGTTGGATAAATGCCGTTTTAAAACTTTTGCGTAACTTCGCAGAACAACTTTTCAAAGCGTCGGTTACGATTTCCTCATATTGGTCAAGTGCTGTTTTATTCATTACTTTAATGTGTGGTGGAATACCATTAAAGATACTGAAAATCAGCCGCTTGACCTATTTTATTATGCTAAATTTCATTAATTAACGTGTTTATTTTCAACGGGTTAGTTACAAATTTAACGAAGTATTATTCATAAGAACATCTAATAAAAGCAGAATCTTCCCGAAAGAGAAAATTCTGCTCATTATGTGATTTAATTATTAACGAGAGCAATCGACTTTAGTCCAATAGTCTTGCATCATAACTGCAAAATCTA
>JARIAN010000088.1 GCA_029257865.1 Phocaeicola sp. | reverse complement strand
CAATGGAAAAGGTTGTTGACATAGACTATTCTCCCGTCACCATCAACCGTTATAAGAATGTGCTCAGAAAACTTGAAACATTTGTACCGCGTTTTTATGAGAAGGAGGATATTACATTCCATGAACTTTCCCCTGATTTCATCAAGGCTTTTGATGTTTTCCTGAAGACAGAAGCCGGACTGTGCCGCAACACAATAGTCCGCTACATGAAATGCCTGAAGAAAATCACCAATATGGCAATAGCCAAAGAATGGATGCGAAAAGACCCGTTTTACGGATATAAGATGGAACAGGACGAGACTGATCCGGTATTCCTGACAAACAACGAGCTTCAGGCTATAATGAACCGGGAATTTGATATTCCGAGGCTGGAGCTTGTCAAGGACATCTTTTTGTTTGCGTGCTTCACTGGTCTGGCGTTCGCTGATGTATCCACATTAAAGCCTGAACATCTGGAGCAGGACAATAACGGTGACTGGTGGATAAGAAAAGGACGTGTAAAACTGGAGAGAAGAAGAAAGTCAAGTTCCATAGCAAATGTTCCGCTTCTTCCTGTTCCATTGGCAATACTGAAGAAATACGAATCACATCCGACATGTCTTAAACAAGGGACATGCCTTCCTGTTGTCTGCAATCAGAAGGCAAACAGCTACCTGAAGGAAATTGCGGACTTCTGCGGAATCAAAAAGAATCTGACCACGCATGCAGCCCGACATACGTTTGCTACGACCGTCACACTGGCAAACAATGTTCCATTACAGGAGGTGTCTGCCATGCTCGGACATGCATCCACAAGAATGACACAACATTGTGCAAGAGTCATGGACAGGAACCTGAAGGACAACATGAATATAGTAAGGAGCAAGATGGGGTTATAGAAGATAAACCTACCCGTTGGCAAAATTAAATTAGTGGATATTTAAGTAACCATTCTATTTTCCGCCTTGACATACATCGCAACCTAACATATCTTTGCGCCGTAACCTTTAATAATAATGATTATGGCGAAAGAAAAAGTAAACTACCAGGAGGTATATGACCTCTACCAGTTATGCAGCGAGACCAAGAATCTTCGTGAGTTCTGTTCGGATTATGGAGTTAATTACGACAAGTTCATGAACTGGCAGCGTCACCAGCTGTGGAGCGAGAAGTTGGGCAAGAGAGTCCAGGTTGAACAACCTAAGGTTGCCAAAGTCCAGATTACCGGTAAACCTTGCAACAATCCAACCGTGAAGTTGGAAGTGAAGCAGCCTGAAGGCGAACCTCCGATAAGGTGGGTGAAGTTGCAGCTGACATCAGGTGTGACACTGTTCTTGCGAAACACCACAGTTCTTGATTTGAGTTTGTTGCTTAATAAAATGATAGGATGATATGCTTGGACTGAGTGCTAACCTGAACTATTACCTGTTCAACGGTAATGTGGATTTGCGGAAAGGAATCTTCCGCCTGTGTGAGAGTATAAGGCAAGAAATGTCACTTGACCCGAGCGATGCATCCAACGTTTATATATTCATGTCTAAAAATCGTAAGGTTGTCAAGATACTTCATTACGAACGCGGTTTTTATGTGCTTTACGAGAAGCGTCCTGTCATGGGAAAGTTCAAGAAACCTGTGTTTGATGAGGTTTCCAAATGTTACCGAATTCAATGGTCGGACATG
>JARIAN010000041.1 GCA_029257865.1 Phocaeicola sp. | reverse complement strand
ATTCATGAGGTGAAGTCATTTACGAAGAAGAGTGGAATGTTGTAAGCCGATTTTGAAATCGGCTTTTTTTTATGTATGTTTGTGAAAGAAAATTCAAACTTTAAAGCTTTGTTATGGTAAAATATATTGTCAGTATCTGTGTAGGAATATTTATCTTATTTTGTGGGAGTACAATAAAGGCACAAAATATCACATTTAATCATTTAACTACAGAAGATGGTTTGTCCCAATTCTCCGTAAATGCATTATACGTAGATGAGAACGGACAACTATGGATAGGGACTCGAGAGGGGTTGAACAGGTATAATGGCAGTGACATACAGACTTTTAAGTTTCATAAGAATGATCCCTATAGTTTGTTTTCAAATTCCGTATTAAGAATTACTGGAAATAAGGAAGGAAAAGTATATTTGCTTTGTACTGAAGGAGTGGCAGAATTTGACCTTGCTACTCAGCGTTTTAAGACAATGCTTCAAGATAAGGTTAAGACAATCTATTACCTGGACCGCTTATTTATTGCTATCAAGAATGAGATTTACTGGTATGATGAAGATACCGGAAATTTCAATTTGTTTGCCAAGGTACCCGGAGATACAGAGGTTACAGCCATCTTGTATGATAGCAATCGTTTCCTTGTCGGTACAAATTCAATGGGAGTATACGCTTTTGATGCAGACAATCATGAGTTTACTCATATTATCAAGGACGGGAATATTACCCAAATATATATGGATTCACAGAAGTGTGTATGGATAGGTAGTTGGGAAGATGGACTGTTCTGCATTTCTAAAAATGATGAAATTCAGAATTTCCGCCCTTCAACATTGGTAAAGCATTGTATATCTTCCAATTTTGTGAGAGCCATCTGTGAAGATAACTTGGGATACCTTTGGGTAGGAACTTTTAATGGACTGAATCGTTATGACAAGGCTACAGGGGAATTTCGTTACTATACAGTAGAAGAGGGGGGGGGAGTGAGTTTGACTCATCCTTCTATTTGGTGTATTGTAAAAGATGGTCAGGGAACTTTGTGGACTGGAACTTATTTTGGAGGAGTAAACTATTTTAATCCTGAATATGGAAACTACAACTATTACCACTACTCCACTATACCCGAGAAAGGGTTGAGTAGTCCTATTGTTGGGCGAATGGTAGAGGATAATCAGGGAAATCTGTGGATTGCAACTGAAGGCGGAGGATTAAATTATTTCGACCGTAAGACTAGTAAGTTTAAATGGTTTAAGGCAAATGCTTCGGGTAACAGTGTATCGCATAATAATGTGAAGTCTTTATATTTTGATAAAGAAGATGAAGTGTTGTGGATAGGTACACACTTGGGAGGATTGAATCGCTTTGATCCCAAAACCAATCGTTTTAAACATTATCGTATGGAGGCAGGTGATGAATCCTCCTTGCCATCGGATATTATACGTGATATTGAACCGTATGGGAAAGACAGTTTGATTATCGCCACTCAGAATGGAGTATGTGCATTCAATAAGTATGATGGAAAATGTCAACAGTTGTTTCGAGGTACTAATTTAGGGGAGCGGATTCAGATGGTGGCGGATGTAGAATTTGATAGAGAGCATCGCCTTTGGATAGCTGCAACGGGGGAAGGTTTGTTTAGGTATGATTTCAGAAACGGTGAGTTGAAAAATTATCGTCATCAGAAAGCGGTAGAAGGAACAATCAGTGGCAATAGCATTAATAATATTCATTTGGATGTTGAAGGAAAGTTGTGGCTTGCAACTGCTGGTAGTGGTTTGGACTTGTATTTGCCAGAGAGTGATTCTTTTAAGAACTTTGACCAAGAGAAGAATGGGCTTGCCAGCGATTGTATCTATAATACCTGGGACTCTCCGTTGAGTCATCGTTTATTGCTGATTACTAACTTGGGATTTTCTATTTTTGATAAGAATACCTGTAAGTTTACTAATTATAATACGAAGAGTGGTCTTCCTCTTACTGCTATCAATGAAAATGCGTTGTGTGTAACTTCTGATGGAGAAATCTTCTTGGGAGGGGTGAAGAACATGGTCTCTTTTAATGAGACAGCTCTTGCCAGAAAGCCGAAACCTTATCGTATCTTATTGGATAAACTGATTGTAAATGGGGAAGAGATAAAGGTAGGCGACAATACAGGCATCTTGTCGAACTCCCTGTCATATACAAAGGAAATCAAACTGCGCTCTTATCAGTCGATGTTTTCCATAGAGTTCTCTGTGTCCAACTATCTGGCAGTCAACAAGAGGGATATTGTGTATAAGCTGGAAGGATTTTCCAAACAATGGAACAATATTCGAAACTCCAACTCCATTACTTATACCAACTTGAATGCGGGTGATTATACCCTGATTATCCAGCCAAAGGATACTGATGCGGAAATCTGTGCACCGGTAAAACTGCAGATTCATATCTTGCCGTCTTTTTGGGAAACTCCGCAGGCTTTTTTGCTTTATATATTGATATTGGTGGGTGTTACACTATATTTGGTGCAAACATATAAAGCTAGGGTAAACTTGCGTGAATCGCTTCGGTATGAAACAAAACACCGTCAGGACATTGAAGTGATGAACCAGTCGAAACTGCGTTTTTTTACTAATATTTCTCACGAGTTTCGTACCCCGTTGACATTGATTATCTCCCAAATAGAAGTATTGTTACAAGCTAGCAGTTTTACCCCTCATCTGTATAATAAGATATTGAGTATTTATAAGAACAGTATCATTTTGCGAGAACTGGTTACTGAATTGCTCGATTTCCGTAAGCAAGAGCAGGGTCATATGAAATTGAAGGTGTCGCAGCACGATATTGTTTCGTTTGTATATGAGAATTATCTTCTCTTTAGTGAATATGCAGCTAAGCAACATATCAAACTGGAATTTTTGAAGGAAGAAGATGAGATAAAGGTTTGGTATGATGCTCAGCAGATGCAGAAGGTGCTCAATAACCTTCTTTCGAATGCCATCAAGCATACACCTGCCGATGGAACTATTTTTATTAGAGTATTCCGTCGTCAGTTGCAAGTGGTGTTGGAGGTTGAAGATACGGGGAAAGGTATTCCTGCTAAAGATCTAGATAAGATATTTGAACGCTTCTATCAGATAGATGCCTTGGAGGATGCTTCTTTACAAAATTCAGGTACGGGGATAGGTTTGGCTTTTACCAAGGGAATTGTGGAACTTCATCATGGTAGTATTCATGCGGAAAGTCGTTTAGGTGAGGGAAGTCGTTTTGTTGTAGTGCTGCAGTTAGGCAACAAGCATTTTCAAGAGAGCGAAATCTGCCAGAACTCAGAAGATAGCATGGTTATAGAAACACCTGTTCCGCAACTCTTTGAAGGAGAAAATGAAGATGCGATGGGAGAAAGCAGTGACGTGAATACTAAAATTTCAGGAGCAAAGGTAGTGATTGCCGAAGATAACGATGCTTTACGTGAGGTCTTGGTGGGATTGTTTGCCCCTTATTATCAGGTATTCAGTGCAGCAGATGGTGAAGAGGCGCTTGCACTGGTGCAAAAGGAAATGCCGAATATCATTGTGAGTGATGTGGTGATGCCTAAAATGTCGGGTACCACTCTTTGTAAGCAGGTGAAAGAGGATTTTGCTACCTGCCATATACCAGTAGTCTTGCTTACTGCACGTACTTCGTTGGAGCAGAATTTAGAAGGATTGGTTATTGGTGCAGATGACTATATCAGCAAGCCGTTTAATACCCGTCTGTTGATTGCTCGTTGTAATAACTTGGTTAACTCTCGTCTTATTTTGCAAGAGAAGTTCAGCAAGCAGCCTCAAACTGCACCTCAGATGTTGGCTACCAATGTAATGGACAAGGAGATTCTAGACAAGGCTCTTTCCATCATAGAGAGTCATTTGGATGATACTGAGTTCAATATCAATGTGTTTTCTAAAGAGATGGGCATGGCGCGTACTAATCTGTTTACCAAACTGAAAGCTATAACCGGACAGACTCCAAATGAGTTTATCTTGAGTATTCGCTTGAAGAAGGGGGCGTGGATGCTACGTAATCAGCCGGAACTGAATATAGCAGAGATTTCAGATAGGATAGGTTTTAGTTCGCCTAGGTATTTTTCTAAATGCTTTAAGGATATGTATAATATTAACCCCATGGCTTACCGAAAAGGTGAAACCCCTGAAACAATGGAGAATCAGACGAATTGATGTTTTTGTACGTTTTTCTACTTAATCTGTATAAATTAGATACTTGTTTGCTGCAGTATTGCTTACTTTTGGAAAATAAATCTAAACCAAAAAGAAGAAAGAAATGAAGCAATTACCTTACATTTTAAGTTTGGTACCTGGAGTTGCTTTTCTGAGCAGTTGTGGAAATGCTGCACAGCAGAAGACCGAAAAGCAACCAAACAAGCCAAATGTCGTTTATCTTATTGCAGATGACTTGGGAATCGGTGATTTGAGTTGCTATGGAGCGACTAAGGTGCATACTCCAAATCTGGATTGCCTGGCAGGGCAAGGATTGCAGTTTACCAATGCATATGCTACATCTGCCACAAGTACTCCTTCGCGTTTCGGACTGCTTACCGGTATGTATCCGTGGCGTCAGGAAAATACGGGAATTGCTCCGGGTAATTCGGAACTGATTATCGATACAGCCTGTGTTACTATGGCCGATATGTTTAAGGAGGAAGGTTATGCAACAGCTGCTATCGGCAAGTGGCATTTGGGACTTGGTCCTAAGGGAGGAACTAATTTCAACGGGAAAATTAAACCTAATACTCAGGATATAGGTTTTGATTATGAGTACATCATTCCGGCTACTGTAGACCGTGTGCCTTGTGTCTTTGTAGAGAATGGACACGTAGACGGACTGGATCCTAAAGACCCTATCACTGTAAGTTATGATCATAAGGTAGGTGACTGGCCTACTGGTGCAGAGAATCCGGAGTTGGTGAAGCTGAAACCAAGCCAAGGGCATAATAATACTATTATCAACGGTATTCCTCGAATTGGATGGATGACCGGGGGGAAATCGGCATTGTGGAATGATGAAGATATTGCAGATATCATTACTCAGAAAGCCAAGGATTTTATCGTAAACCATAAAGATACTAACTTCTTCTTGTATATGGGGACTCAGGATGTGCACGTACCGCGTGTACCTCATCCTCGTTTTGCGGGTAAGAGCGGACTGGGTACTAGAGGTGACGTAATCTTGCAGTTGGATTGGACTGTAGGTGAAATTATGAAGACGCTTGACAGTTTAAAGATTGCTGACAATACCATCTTTGTATTCTGTAGCGATAACGGTCCTGTAATTGATGATGGTTATCAAGACCAGGCGGCTGAATTGCTGAACGGACATACTCCGATGAAACATTATCGTGGAGGAAAATATAGCAGCTATGAGGCTGGTACTCGTATTCCTTTTATTGTACGTTGGCCGGCAATGGTAAAACCGGGAAAACAACAGGCTTTGTTCTCTATGGTAGATGTATATGCTTCTATGGCTGAACTGCTGAAACATCCGCTGCAGAAAGGGGTTGCTCCTGATAGTCAGAACGAATTGGAAACTTTCTTAGGCTTAGGAAATAAAGATCGTGACTGCATTGTTCAGCAGAATCTCAACAATACGCTTTCTATTATAAAGGGTGATTGGAAATATATTGAGCCAAGCGGGATGCCTGCCATTGAAAGATGGACCAAAACAGAACTAGGAAATAATCCGAAACCTCAGTTGTATAACTTGATTAACGATCCTTCTGAAAAGGAAAATGTTGCTGCTCAGCATCCTGATATAGTAAAGGGATTGAGTGGCTTGTTGGAACAAGTAAAGAATTCATATAAGAAAGATTGAGTATTCTAACTCTATCTAGATAAGTAAGAGGGAGGGTGTGTCACTATAGCATACTCTCCTTCTTATTTTTATAAATGAAGGATGAAATCTGATGGATGGGGAAGGATGATTTGATTGTTTTGGAAGGAAACATCAGTTTGATATTGCTGAGTTCATACAAACATAATAGATGTGAATAATTTGCTTATTTTACTACTTTGAATTTTATTTGATATCAAAAAGAAACATTTTATTGATTTTTTTTGAATAGATTGGTTTTTAATCGGCGTTAAAAGTTTAATTTTGCCATGGATTGTTAAGGTATTTAGTAAATAAGTTGTTCTATTGGCATCGAAAAGAATAATTACCTTGTGTAGTAAGGCTGTCGATAGAGCAAATGTTATCATATAAAACTTATATATATTATGGACGAACAGATTAAACAAATCGCCGAACGCCTAAAAGGATTGCGTGACGCTCTAGAATTGGATGCAGAGCAGGTTGCTTCTGAATGTGGAATGTCGGTTGATGAATATCGTCTCCTTGAGTCAGGACAGACAGATTTATCGGTCAGTATTCTCCAACGTATAGCTTGTCGTTACAATGTAACGCTCGATGAACTGATGTTTGGCCAGGAGCCCAAAATGAGTTCTTATTTTCTTACCCGTCGTGGCACCGGAGTATCGGTAGAACGTACCAGTGCTTATAAGTATCAGTCGCTTGCATCAGGTTTCAAAGGTCGCAAGGCTGACCCATTTATTGTGACGGTTGAACCGAAACCCGAGGATTGTCCACTTTATTTCAATACTCATAGTGGGCAGGAGTTTAATTTGGTGATTGAGGGGCGTATGTTGCTTAATATAAATGGCAAGGAACTGATTCTTAATCCCGGCGATAGTCTTTATTTTGATTCTTCAAAACCACATGGCATGAAGGCTCTTGATGGAAAGACTGTCCGTTTCCTGGCAGTGGTTATCGCATAATATAAAATTGGAAAAACAGCAAAGAACAAAGATATGTTAGAGAGATTTTTAACGCAGACTCATTTTACTTCTCAGGAAGATTTTAAGAAAAACTTTAAGATAAAGGTACCCGAAAACTTCAATTTCGGATACGATGTGGTAGATGCGTGGGCAGCAGAACAGCCAGACAAGAAGGCTTTGCTTTGGACTAATGACAAGGGAGAGCACATCCAGTATACTTTTGCTGATTTGAAACGTGAAACAGACCGTACGGCTTCTTATTTTCAGAGTTTGGGAATAGGTCGTGGAGACAAGGTAATGCTCATTCTGAAGCGTCGCTATGAATTCTGGTACTCCATTATTGCATTGCATAAATTGGGTGCTGTGGTGATTCCGGCCACCCATCTGCTTACCAAGAAGGATATAGTGTATCGTTGCAAGGCTGCTACTATCAAGATGATAGTTGTAGCTGGAGAGGAGGTTATCACTACTCATGTTCAGGATGCAATGCCGCTCTGTCCGAGCGTGGAGAAAATTGTCAGCGTAGGTCCTTTGGTACCGGAAGGTTTTGAAGATTTTCATAAGGGGTTGGATGCTGCACCTTCTTTTGAACGTCCGAAGCATGTGAACACCAACGAAGATATTATGCTGATGTATTTTACTTCGGGTACAACAGGTGAGCCAAAAATGGTGGCACATGACTTTACTTATCCGTTGGGACATATTGCCACAGGCGCTTTCTGGCATAATCTTCATGAAAACAGTCTGCATCTTACCATTGCTGATACGGGTTGGGGAAAGGCCGTATGGGGCAAACTTTATGGACAGATGATTGTAGGTGCCAATATTTTTGTATATGACCATGAGAAGTTTACTCCGGCAGATATTTTGCAGAAGATTCATGACTATCATATCACTTCGCTCTGCGCTCCTCCTACTATTTATCGTTTCTTAATACGTGAAGATTTGACTCATTATGATTTGTCTTCTTTGGAGTATTGTACTACGGCAGGTGAGGCTTTGAATTATTCGGTATACGAAACATTCTATAAAATTACGGGTATCCGCTTGATGGAGGGCTTTGGACAGACTGAAACAACCTTGACTTTGGCTACTTTCCCATGGATGGAGCCGAAGCCGGGCAGTATGGGAGTGCCAAATCCTCAGTATGATATTGATTTGCTTACCCCCGATGGACGTTCGGCCGAAGATGGTGAACAGGGACAGATTGTCATTCGTACGCTGCATGGAAAGCCGTTGGGCTTGTTTAAGGAGTATTATCGTGCTTCGGAGCTTACTCATGATGCTTGGCATGATGGGGTTTACTATACAGGAGATGTAGCTTGGCGTGATGAAGATGGATATTTCTGGTTTGTAGGTCGTGCCGATGATGTTATCAAGAGCTCTGGTTATCGTATCGGTCCGTTTGAGGTGGAAAGTGCCTTGATGACGCATCCGGCTGTGGTGGAATGTGCGATTACTGGTGTGCCGGATGAAATTCGTGGTCAGGTGGTGAAAGCAACCATTATTTTGGCAAAAGACTATAAGGCTAAAGCCGGTTCTGAATTGATAAAAGAACTGCAAGAACATGTGAAACGTGTGACTGCTCCTTATAAATATCCTCGTGTAATTGAATTTGTAGATGAACTTCCAAAGACAATTAGTGGTAAAATCCGTCGTGTAGAAATTCGACAGAAGGATAAACAATAAAAAAACAACTTGTTTGGAAAGCCGTATTGACTCTATGTTAGGGCTTATACGGCTTTTTTTTATTGTAAAAACGTCGTTTTTTAGGAAAAATGCATTTTTTTCTTGAAAAAAAAGATGGAATAGTTTGCAGATATGAAAAATAGTCGTACCTTTGCAACCGCAATCGAGAACGAAACTAGGGCGTTTAGCTCAGCTGGTTCAGAGCATCTGCCTTACAAGCAGAGGGTCGGCGGTTCGAATCCGTCAACGCCCACTATAGTAAATGTAGTTTCTTTCTCGATGTTACTTCCCTTTTCGGGCGTTTAGCTCAGCTGGTTCAGAGCATCTGCCTTACAAGCAGAGGGTCGGCGGTTCGAATCCGTCAACGCCCACCGTAACTTGGAAAAGTAACGAGTCAATATTTCCCTTTTTTCGGGCGTTTAGCTCAGCTGGTTCAGAGCATCTGCCTTACAAGCAGAGGGTCGGCGGTTCGAATCCGTCAACGCCCACATCTTAAAAGGGAATCCGGTTGAATGCCGGGCGTTTAGCTCAGCTGGTTCAGAGCATCTGCCTTACAAGCAGAGGGTCGGCGGTTCGAATCCGTCAACGCCCACTTTAAGCTTCGCTTTTTGCGAGGCTTTTTTTATGTCCTTAGGTGAGGCGGTATTTGTGGCCCAATAGGTAAATCTTGAATCTGGCGGATGAATTATGCAGGTGGATTCTTTCGGCTAAATTTGTTGCCTGACTTTGCTTTATATGGTCTGCAAATAAAGCAATTGTCTTCCTGTTGCTTTCGCTAACTGTTAAACGATGTGAATGTGTTATCTGATACTTGCTCGTTTGTGTACTGGTATTCGAGTTTTTTCAAAGAGAGAATTCTCATGGCTTCATATCTTTTGTACTATCTTGTTTATCAATGTAGTACCCTTGATTTTTATATCTTCTTTTTTTATTCAAAGAATCTAAAATGCAGGTAAAAATACCTCTTTTTCTTTTGTTTTTTGAAATCTTCCGACTGTATTGTTTGGATTGTCGGCATATTTTTTCCAAATCATCTAATTATTTCAGCCAAAATAATTACATATTTTCCTGAAAATGCTTACACGATTCCGCAAAAATGTCGGTATGATTTTGCTCCTTTCCTATAAAATAGATGGAAATCTTACTTATATTTTTTCTAATTGGTGTAATTCAATTGGGTTGAAAGGTTATAAAATGTATATAAAGGTAACTTTTTATAAATAAACTGTACGGCGAAAAGTCAATTAAGGATTGGTAAACTGGAAGTTTGTTTTTTTTCATTGAATTTCTACTGGGTTGCTGTAGTAGGGTGGTAGATAAACAAAAAAAGGAGAAGTGATGACTTCTCCTTTTAGCTTAGTTGCGGAGGCCTGACTCGAACAGACGACCTTTGGGTTATGAGCCCAACGAGCTACCAACTGCTCCACTCCGCGATATTTCTTAATTGCGCTGCAAAGGTAAGGACTTTATTTTATTAAAACAAATAAATATGCCTTTTTGTTAGAAAACTTTTCCCAATATATTGGAAAATAGAGGCTAAACTTGTCAGATAAGAATAAAAAGACTATTTTTGCCCACATTATAAAAGGTTGTGCAAAAAAGAACAAGAGAAAGGAAACACCAATGACAGTACCTAAAACTCGAGCCAAGTTAGTAGAGGTTGCCCGTCAGCTTTTTGCTCGTAAAGGCATAGATTCTACCACAATGAACGACATAGCCATAGCTTCCAAAAAAGGCCGTAGAACTCTATACACTTATTTTAAGAGTAAGGAGCAGATATATATGGCTGTGGTTGAGTCGGAATTGGAGATGCTTTCTGCTACCCTTGAAGGAGTGGCTCATAAATCTCTTTCTCCTTGTGACAAGGTGATGCAGCTTATTACTGCTCACTTGGATATGATAAAGATGCTTGTTTATCGAAACGGAACACTTCGCGCTTCTTTTTTTCGAGATATCTGGAAGGTGGAGGCAGTCCGTAAGCATTTCGACTTGAGTGAAGTGGCTCTTCTTCGTGAAGTTCTTCAGGAAGGAAAAGAAGAAGGTGTGTTTCATATAGATAATGTAGAGATAACAGCTGATATATTGCATTACTGTATTAAAGGAATGGAAGTGCCCTACATCCGAGGACAGATAGGAGGAGACCTGGATGATTCTACTGGATGGAAATATGTGACCAATATCATTTACGGTGCGTTGGGGTGTAAAGATTGACCATTAAATTTCATTTAAAATAAATCATTATGGGATTATTAACAGGAAAAACAGCTATTGTAACTGGTGCTGCTCGTGGTATCGGTAAAGCTATCGCATTGAAATTTGCATCAGAAGGTGCTAATGTTGCTTTCACTGACTTGGTTATTGATGAAAACGGGTTGAAGACCGAAGCTGAAATAGCTGCATATGGCGTAAAGGCAAAAGCTTACGCTTCTAATGCTGCCAACTTTGAAGAAACTGCCAAGGTGGTAGAACAGATTAAAGAAGAATTCGGCAGCATCGACATTTTGGTAAACAATGCTGGTATTACTAAAGACGGCTTGATGATGCGTATGAGTGAAGCGCAGTGGGATGCAGTAATCGGTGTAAACTTGAAGTCTGCATTCAACTTTGTGCATGCTTGCACTCCTATTATGATGCGTCAGAAGAGTGGAAATATTATCAATATGGCATCTGTGGTTGGTGTACATGGCAACGCAGGACAGTGTAACTATTCCGCTTCTAAAGCTGGTATGATTGGTTTGGCCAAGTCTATAGCTCAGGAAGTTGGCTCTCGTGGCATCCGTGCTAATGCTATCGCTCCGGGATTTATCATTACAGACATGACTGCTAAATTGTCTGACGAGGTAAAAGAAGAATGGAGCAAGAAGATTCCTTTGCGCCGTGGAGGTACTCCGGAAGATGTGGCTAATATTGCTCTTTTCTTGGCTTCTGACTTGTCATCTTATGTTTCTGGTCAGGTTATCCAGGTTGATGGTGGTATGAATATGTAATCTATGACGGTAGTATACGAAGATAATCACCTGATTGTAGTCAACAAATCCTCTTCAGAGATTGTGCAGGGCGACAAGACGGGAGATACTCCTTTGTCGGAAACGGTGAAGCAATACATTAAAGAGAAGTATGCCAAACCTGGCAATGTCTTTTTGGGTGTTACTCACCGTCTGGATCGTCCGGTGAGCGGACTGGTAGTCTTTGCTAAGACTGGCAAGGCTTTATCTCGTCTAAATGAAATGTTTCGTCTGGGCTCTGTAAAAAAGACCTATTGGGCTATTGTACGTCAATGTCCGCCGGCTGCGGAAGGAGAATTGGTGCATTATTTGGTGCGAAACGAAAAGCAGAATAAGTCGTATGCCTACGACAAGGAGGTGCCTAACTCTCGTAAAGCTATCCTCTCTTATCGTTTGATAGGGCATTCCGACAATTACTATCTGTTGGAAGTAGATTTGAAAACCGGCCGTCATCATCAGATACGTTGCCAGTTGGCCAAGATGGGCTGTCCCATCAAGGGAGATTTGAAATATGGCTTCCCTCGTTCCAATCCTGACGGAAGTATTTGCCTTCATGCGCGGAAGATACAGTTTGTTCATCCGGTGTCTAAAGAAGAAATTACTCTGACAGCTCCTGTGCCAGAGGGGAATTTGTGGAATGGATTCCGTATGGAATTCTGACTCGTCAGTAAAGACAATAAAAAAGAGGACGCTTCACAGCGTCCTCTTTCCATTTTTAACACATAGGCATCTTTCTAAGAGCTTAAATATCTAATAAGTTTAACTCTTATAATCTATGGGGTTGGGTTTTTGCGTTATTTCTTTTTAAATAGTTTAGTTCTAGTGCTAGTTTAATTTAGATGTCCTATTGTTATTGTGTGCTTTATCAATTCTCTCACTTATTAATAGACAATAAGCGTGCCACAAATAGGAATTGTTTTTAATTTCTTGAAAATCAGTGGTATAACTAAAAAAGCATAAATAGTAGCTCGTGGTATATTGTGGAAAAAGGCTTCCACAGTGTAGAGAAATTCCACAATTATTGTGGAATTTCGTATAGCTTGATTTTGTTGTATAGTGTTTTTCGGTCTATTCCCAACAGGATAGCCGCTTTGGTTTTGTTGTTGTTGGTTTGTTGCAAGGCATGGATGATTCGTTGTTTTTCCATTGATTCGCTATGCAGTGCAAATTCCTCGTTGGATGAGGAGTCTGTGCCAGGAGACATAGTTAATATCTCTTCTCCCAATTCTTTTGCTGTGATGAAGTCACCTTGTGCCAGTAGGGTTGCTCTTTTTACGATATTTTTAAGTTGCCGTAGATTTCCCGGCCATGAATATCTTTGCAGTGTTTCGCTAGCAGATGCATCAAATCCAGTGAGGTTTCTTTCCAATTCCCTATTGGCCTGGTCTAAAAAGAAATTGGCAAATAGCAAGATATCTTCCGGTCTGTCTTTTAAGGCAGGCATTCTTAGTGTAAATTCGTTGATACGATGATAGAGGTCTTCTCTGAAGTTTCCTTTGGCTATAGCTTCGGTGAGATTCTCATTGGTGGCGCTGATGAGGCGCACATCCACTTCGATTTCTTTTGCCGAACCAATTTTTCTGATTCGTCTTTCCTGCAAGGCTCTCAACAGTTGTATTTGTACTTCGTAGCTCAAGTTTCCTATTTCATCCAGGAAGATGGTACCACCATTTGCTTCTTCGAAGGCTCCGGTTTTATCGTTTAATGCTCCCGTAAACGATCCCTTTATATGTCCGAAGAATTCGGAAGCAGCCAAGTCTTTAGGAATAGAGCCGCAGTCGATGGCTATAAAAGGCTTGTCGCTTCTTTTGCTCAGTTCGTGGATGCGGTGGGCCACATATTCTTTTCCCGTACCACTTGCTCCGTTGATGAGGACAGACATCTGTGTAGGGGCAACCAGTTTCACATAACTATATAATTGAACAGCCGCTTCACTTTTGCCTTCCATATAGTTTTCTTGTGGAAGTTGATGAGAAGCAGCAGGTTTTCCGGAACTGCTTTTAGCTTTAGGCGTTTCCTTTTCCGCTTCTTTTCCTTTCTCTATGGTCTCCTTTATTTTTTTGAGCAATTCGTCTGGCTGTACCGGTTTAGAGATATAGTCGGCAGCTCCTTCTTTGATGGCATGTACCGCACTTTGAATATCTGCATAGCCGGTCATAATGATTAGAGGAGGAGAAAATTGCATACTTTTCATCCAGTTGAGCAAGAAAAGACCGTCTTGGTCCGGAAGTCTGAGGTCTGATAAAATCAGGTCGAAAGTATTGGCTGCAATCAATTTCTTTGCTCTGGCGCAGTTGCTTGCAGTTTCCACTTCGAATCCCTTTTTCCCGAGCCAAGTCTTCAGGATGGTAGAGAAAGTCAAATCGTCTTCTACTATTAGTATTGAATACATCATTTCGTTAATTGATAAATCTATTACAAAGATACTATCTTTTTTATACTTAGCGTCTTTTGTAGTCTTTTTTAATCTTCTGTAGGCAAGGAGTCCCTTTTCAATTCTTTGCAAAAAATACGGGCTGTTTCAATAACCTTTCCGGTCCAGAGCAAGATGTTGTCTGCTTTGTTCAGGTCGTCTTCTGTAGCTTCTTCCGCCTCTCTTTTCTGCTCCAGTTCTCTTAGTTCGGTAACGGCTTCAGAGGCTTCAATCATGATGAAAGTAGGAATCATCTTGTGTGCGATGTTTCCCATTTCCTTGATGTCTTTTTTTTCCAGTGCTTCTTTCATCAGTAGCTGACTCTTTTCAGTTTCCTGAATGAAAGTCTGCATTATTTCACCGGCTGCCTCTAGGTCATCTTCCGAAAAGGCAATCAGAGTCTTGAAGTTGAAAGTCTTGCGTTCCGGATGTTTGTCTGTATGCGGCGTTTCTTGGGCAGTTTGTTCAGTTTCATTGTTTGGTGCCGTATTCCATTCTCCGGTGATTGTTTGGTGGAAAATTTTTCTCAAGTCATTTTGGTTAAAAGGCTTATGCAGACAGCCGGCAAATCCTTTTTCCCGAAAATCCTCTTCCGTCATATCCATGCGGGCAGTGATGGCTATTACCGGCAGATGCTTGCCTGTTTCCTGTTCAATATGATGTACTTTCTTCAGCAGTTCAAAACCATTCAAGGCAGGCATCTGAATGTCGGTCAGCAGCAGGTCGTAATTTTCTTTCACCAGCCACTCAAAGAGTTCTTCCGGTTGTTCGCAGCATCTGATGACAGTCTCTCCATCTCTCTGTTCTGTAAGATTTCGTATCATTGCTTCTGTAAGGTTTAGTTGGATACGGTCGTCATCAATCATGATAACCTTTAAGCTCATGGCAGCTGTTTCCTCCTTTTTGCTTTCTATGTTGGTCTTTTGCGGATTGGCAATAGAAGGCAGTGGCATCCATACAGTGAAGGTGGTTCCTTCTCCTAGCGTACTTTCTATGTCAATGTTGCCTTGGAGCAGTTCCACCAGTTTCTGAGTGATAGAAAGTCCCAATCCAAATCCTTCTTGTCCTTGCGCACTTCTCAGTCGTGTAAATGCCTGGAATACTTTTTCTTTCTCCTCTTCCGTCATGCCACATCCAGAGTCTTTTACTTTGAAGCAGAATCGGTTCCCTTGGTATCCCATACCCAAAACCACTTCGCCTTGAGAAGTGAATTTTAGTGCGTTCGAAAGTAAGTTTTCCACAATCTGTCTGATTTTAAGCGGGTCGCCTTCCAAAGTCAGGTTTTGCTTCAATTCATTTTCCAGTCTTAAGGATAGTCCCTTCTTTTCTGCCAATGGTCGGAAGCTCATATAGATGTTTCTCAGTAGTTCATTGGGTCTGAAAGCCACTGGGTTTAGGTCCATTTTTCCAGCTTCCAGTCGGTGATAATCCAAAAGAGAAGTGACCAGATCCAGCAAATGAGAAGCAGAGCACTTCATGTTTTCCAGGTAAAATACCTGTCTTTTGTCTTTAATCAGTCGGGTTAAAAGTTCGATATATCCAATGATAGAGCCGGCAGGCGCCTTGATGTCGTGCGTAATAGTCAGCATTAGTTTTTCTCTTGCCACCAAGAGATTCTCTGCATATAGTTTAGCCTTTTCCAGCTCCCTTCGGTAATGGTTGCTGCGTGTGAGGTCTCTCCATATGATGGTGAAAAAGATGAGCGACAAAACTACAGCAAGTAGTGAAACTGTAGCCATAGCCCATGCAGCTTGCTTTCGTATGGATTGTTCGTGAGTAATTTTCTGCTCTGCAGCTTTTTGTTCTTCTTGTTCAATGGAGTCTAATAGTTGATTTACTCTTTGTCCTAAATTACCTCCAGCTATTCTTAGCCGATATATTCTGTTATCCAGTGTCTTAAGATTTTCTTGTCTTGTTTGAAATACCTTATGTTGGATATTGGTAAGCATGACAACTAGGGTATCTGTCGGACTATAAGTTTCATCAATCGTGTCTGTATATTCTTCTTTGATAATATTATTTACTAGAGTAGAATCCTCCTTGCCGGGAGAGAAAACATCGGCTAGTCTTTTGAAGAATTTTTTTGGCTTATGTTTGATGGTATAGGTATTGTGATGGGTAATGATTTTTCGCTGAACGTGGGTGCCGTTGATTAATGAGTCTTGCTTCATGATTAGACTATCAATCTGTTGTTGGTATAGCTCTTCTGCAGGACTTTGCTGCATAGCTTCCAATACAAGTTTCATATTTTTTTGTTTGTTTCTGAGTAATACTCTTACAGTATCTAGTCTTTGTTGTTGTAAAGTATCTGTCAGTAGTGTACGTAGCGAGTCGATAGAAGCCCCAGCTTCCTTCATTGCGCGCAAGTATCGCGGATATTCGTCCAGCTTTCCAATGCGGAGTGTTTGTCCGATGACCTCCGCCTTGTAAAGTTTGGTAACGATGAGGTGCGTTGTCCTTCTCCGGTGTCCGATTGTATTTTCTAGATCGGAAGGCATGACCAGTAATGACATTTGTTTATAAATATAGCTGACTGCCCCGAAAAGCAGTCCGATTAGAATCAGATACCCAAAAGCGATTTTAGAAGAAGTAGACCACATTCTATTTTAGTTTTTAACTAGGTGTTTAAATCTTAGATAATACATAATTCCTGCACTGGTCAGTCTGAAGGGGAAAGCCATCCATACTCCAGTGATTCCCTATTCGGCTACAAAGCTGAACAGATATTCCAGTGGCAGCGAAATAACAAAGTAAGCGATGAAACGGACAAGCATTATTAGTTTCCTACGATATTCAATATATTGTTGTAGAGCTGTGTCCACATTGGTTCTACAACAATGAGGCTAGCGATATACCAAAATATGGTTGCATATGGGGGTAGGATTTCTTGTGGCTGTCCTAGAGATTCCTCAGGCGAGCCACAAAAGTTCCATAATTCCATTTATTAGTAATATCAATCGGCAAATCCCAGTATGATGACACCTATTTGTCCGATGACAATTGGCAGTCCCAATTTGATTAGTGCCAGGTAGTGTGAACTATTCATTTCCTTTATCTGCCTTATAATAAAGAATACAACAATTTTCCGGCACAAGAGCCTTGGTAGCCACGTTGCAGATTTCCTGTGGAGTGACGGAGCGATATTTTGCCACCTCAAAGTTGATGTCTTCAGCTTTTCCTATTAGTTCAAAGAAAGCTAAGTTAGTAGCTACGTTCAGATAATTCATGTTTCCGAAAATCTGCTCACTCTCATATCTGTTCTTCACCTTTTCCAGTTCCCGTTCTTCTACAGGAATTGTCTTCAGCTTTTCTAGTTCCTTCCAGATAGCTTCTTCTGCATTTTCAAGTGAAACTCCTTCTGAAGGCTTTCCTGTAATTTGCAGCAGGCCTTCATCCAGGCTTCCAGAGATATAGGCATCGATGGAACTGAAAATTTTCTTTTCCTGCACCAACTGCTGGATAAGTCTGGCCGATTTCCCGTTGCATAGCAAATCACTCAGAATATCAAATACATGATATTCAGGATGATTTCTGTTGCACATATGAAAAGCCATGAACAAGGCATCCATCGGCACTCTTCTTGTTACCTCTAGGCGTCTTGTTTCCGTTTGTTCCGGTTCCTTTGGCAGACACCTTTCGGACACTTCCCTTTTAGGAATTGGTCCAAACCATTTTTCTGCCAGTCTGACTGTCTCCTCAAAAGAGATTCGTCCTGTAACAGAAAGGATGGCATTGTTAGGTGCATAGAAACGGAAGAAGAAGTCTTTTACCTCTTCCAGAGTAGCCTGTGCAATGTGTTCCGTTTTTTTTCCGATGGTGGGCCATTGATATGGATGTACCTTGTAAGCCATTCCACGCACGAGGTGTCCGGAATCTCCATACGGTTGGTTCAAGTTTCTTTGCTTGAACTCTTCAATGACCACTTGCCTCTGCACCTCCAGGCTTTGCGTGCTGAAGGCCAGTTCTAGCATACGGTCACTTTCTAGCCAGAATCCGGTTTCCACATTCTGGTGCGGTAGAGTGATGTAATAGTTGGTTATATCGTTGTTTGTCCAAGCATTGTTTTCACCTCCCGCTGTCTGTACAGGGGTGTCATAGTCGGCAATATGGGCAGAGCCACCAAACATCAGATGCTCAAACAGGTGTGCGAATCCCGTATGTTCCGGGTCTTCATCGCGTGCCCCCACCTTATATAATAAGTTGAGGGCTACCATCTGTGTAGACCGGTCTTCGCTATGTACGATGCGCAGTCCGTTAGGTAATGTATGACGATTTACTTGAATCATGCTATTCTTGTTAATCCAGAACTACAACCTTGAGGATGCGTACATCCTTTTCCGGGCGGTCTGCACGGTTAGTTTTGACAGCACCGATTTTGTCTACCACTTCTATTCCTTCTACCACTTCACCAAAGACGGTATAGTTGCCATCTAGATGAGGTGCTCCACCTACAGTGGTATAAGCTTCAATCTGTTCGCGTGTAAATTTAAGAGCCGGTTCCTTGTCTACCATTTCTTTGGCTTGAGCTTCCAGTTTGTCTTGCAGTGCCATCAGTCCGTCCATATCATTAGCCTTACGCATCTTGTAGATGTCCTTCATGTGGTTTCTAGCCAATCCTTGGAATACAGAGTCCAGGCGTGCTTCATTCAACTGGTTTTCCATGTTGATCATCTGCGCTTCCGAGAATTTTCTTCCAGTTACGATATAGAACTGGCAGCCAGATGATTCCTTTTTCGGATTCACTTCATCTCCCTGTCGTGCAGCAGCCAATACACCTTTTTTATGGAAGAATTTAGGATTGAACTCTGCAGGTATAGTGTATCCCACATCTCCACTTCCCAAATTGCTGGTAGTATCAGTAGCCGTTTTGCTCAGTGGGTCTCCGGCCTGAATCATGAAATTTTTGATAACACGGTGGAACAGA
Source organism: Phocaeicola sp. (assembly GCA_029257865.1). Lineage (GTDB taxonomy): Bacteria > Bacteroidota > Bacteroidia > Bacteroidales > Bacteroidaceae > Phocaeicola. The sequence continues at coordinate 16,124 of JARIAN010000041.1, read as the reverse complement.
GTACTGTCGTAAGTCCCTTCTTTAGCCAATTTCAGGAAATTTTCCTTATGCTTTGGAGTTTCCTCGTACAACTTTACAGTAATGTCGCCCATTGTTGTTTCTAGGCGAACTAGAGTTTCGTTTTCTTGTGCCATATAAGATGTCTTTTTATGATTGCCTGTACAAGCAATGCAGCAGGCTATCAGGATAAATGATATAAATGATTTTTTCATATAGTTGAGGTATTTATATGCAAAGTTACATAAAAAACGGGGTAAGTTTTTACATTATACATTGGTTTTTGAGAAGATGTGGGTATTTCAGAGAAAAAATGAGGTAAGGAAATATTATATAGTTTCGAGTTTGGGTTATATTATGGATTAATATTTGTTAGTCTAAATCTATAAAACATTCAAAAGATGTTATATATAAGTAGGTGTTGAATATTGTGGGGGTATCAAAGCATGAATTTACTTTAGAACATTCTTCTTCTATTAATGAATGTGATTATTGATTAGTTATATATATGATAATAAGTGTATTATGTTTGTTTGTGTTAGCTTAAAATTATAGCCAATTCATTCAAAATGAATAATATTGTATTTTTTATGAACAAAAAAGTACGTTAGCATATCTTTGATTCCATACATTTGCAACACCATATCTGTTAATAAATTCAAATAACTATTGAAAATCAATATAAATCTAATTTATAATTTTTGTATTTAATATTATGAGGAATGATGTAAACAAGCAGCGATTAGCCTTTTGGCTTTCGTTTGTCTTATTTTTTATGGTTGCAATTGCAGGGTCAGCTCAAGAGTTAACCATAAAGGGGAATGTCTCAGATGATGCTGGGCCAATTATTGCAGGTAATGTGATTGTAAAAGGAACGACTATTGGAGTTATTACAGATTTTGACGGAAATTTTTCTATTACTGTTCCTGATGCAAAGAATAGTATTCTGCAATTTTCTTATGTGGGATATGATACCAAAGAAGTAAAAGTTAATGGACGTACGTTCATAAAAGTCCTATTGGAAGAAACTTCTAATTTAATTGAAGAAGTTACAATTGTTGCTTATGGGGTGCAGAAAAAAGAAACATTGACAGGTGCAATTTCTTCTGTTAAAACAGATGAATTATTAGCATCTCCTAATGCTAGTGTGGCAAACTCCTTGGCGGGAAAAATGACAGGGTTATCTTCTGTTCAGTCGAGTGGTGCTCCTGGGGCAGAAGATCCAAGTATTTATATACGTGGTATTGGATCTTTGGATTCAGATTCTTCTAAACCATTAATTCTTGTAGATGGAGTTGAACGTAGCTTTTTTCAAATGGACCCGAATGAGATTGAGAATATTACTGTATTGAAAGATGCTTCGGCTACTGCGGTATTTGGGGTACGTGGTGCCAACGGTGTTATTTTAGTTACAACTCGTCGTGGTAAGGAGGGAAAAGCTAAAATTTCTGTCAATTCATCTATTGGTATTCAGACTCCTACACGTATGTTGGAAACTGCTGATAGTTATACATACGCGACATTATATAATGAGTTAGAAAGAAATGACAATCGTGCTCCTGTTTTCAGTGAATATGATATTGAAAGGTTTCGATTAGGAGATCAGCCTTTGATGTATCCGAATATCAACTGGCGCAAATATATGATGAATAAATTCGCTATTCAGACTCAGCATAATATGAATGTTTCGGGTGGTACAGATAAGATGAGATATTTTGTATCAATAGGTTATTTGTTCCAAAATGGCTTGTTTAAAGATTTTGGAGCAGAGGATGAAGGATATAAATATAATCGTTATAATTATCGTGCTAATTTGGACCTTGATATTACTAAGACTACTACATTGAAATTAGGTATCGGTGGTATAGTTGGTGATAAGCATGTTCCAGATTCAGAAAAAGAAATCTGGGCGGCTATGAATTATGCACAACCTTTCGCCAGTGCCGGTGTTGTAAATGGAGATTATATTGTAACTCAAGAACGGTGGTCAAAAATTAAGATGATGGATCCTATTCGGAATTATTATAAAAGAGGATACAAGCAGGCTATAAAGAATACTATGAATCTTGATTTACATTTAATTCAGAAATTGGATTTTTTGACTAAAGGTTTATCTGCAGAGGTTAAAGGAGCATACAATACGGATTATACTTTTACAAAATCAATGACAAGAGCGGCAACTCAAGTCGAAAACCTTACTCCTTATTATGCATCAGAATTAGATGGTTCGGGATTGAAACCTGGTGATCCGGGATTTAACAATGAAATTGTTTATTTATACTCAGGTGTAGAAGGTAAGCCAACATATGGAGAAAGTACTGGACGCGGTCGAAATTGGTACTTTGAAGCAAGTTTGCGTTACAAGCGTAAATTTGGAAATCATAATGTAGGGGCTTTATTTCTTTATAATCAAAGTAAAAAGTATTATCCATCAGAATTTAGTTATGTTCCAGCAGCTTATATTGGATTTGTAGGTCGTGTTACTTATGACTATAAGTCAAGATATATGGCGGAATTTAACATTGGTTATAATGGTTCAGAGAATTTTGCACCTAATAAACGTTTTGGAACATTTCCTGCTCTATCTTTAGGATATATCATGTCGGAAGAAAGGTTTATGAAAAATCAGAGTATATTTGATTTTTTGAAATTCCGTGCGTCAGTAGGACTTGTTGGTAATGATAAGATGGGAGGTAAGCGTTTTTTGTTCTTGCCGGATGCTTATGATGTTGATAAGTTAAAAATAGACGGAAAATGGAAGCATCCTTTATTTGGATACAATTTTGGTTATGAAAATGGTACTATGATTAAAGGAGCTTTGGAAAATAAGTTGGGAAATCCGAATGTAACTTGGGAAAAGGCTTTGAAGCAGAATTATGGGGTCGATATGCACTTCTTAAATAATAGGTTGAAGGTTAAAGCCGAATATTTCATTGAAAATCGTAAAGATATTTTAATTTCACGTCATACGATACCTGGACTTACAAGTTTGACTTCTAGTATCCTTCCTGTAGTAAATATGGGAAAAGTTAAAAATCAGGGATATGAAATTGAAATTTCATGGAATGATAAGATAGGAACAGACTTTTCTTATTTTGTGAATGGTAATGTTTCTTATGCCAAGAATAAGATTATTTTTCAAGATGAGGTAGAGCCTAATGAAACTTATTTGTGGCGTACTGGTAGACAGGTAGGTGCAGTGTTTGGTCTTGAGGCAGAAGGATTTTATTCTGAAAATGATTTTAATATTACTACCGATGCTACGGGAGAAAAAAAATATACTCTTAAGGATGGATTTCCTAAGCCTTTAACTCCCGTATATCCTGGTGATGTGAAATATAAAGACTTGAATAATGATGGTGCAATTACAACTGATGATGAACATGAAATAGGATATCCTAATCGTCCTAATTATACATTTGGACTGAATTTAGGTTTTGAATATAAAAACTTTTTCTTTTCAATGAACTGGTTGGGCACAGCAGAACGTTCATTAGTTCTTTCTAATGAATTCCGTTCACCTTTTTCAGGAGAATCTCGTGGATTATTACAATATCACGTGGATAATCGTTGGACTCCAGAAACTGCAAATACGGCATCACATCCTCGTTTTTCTGTCAATAGTAAAGATAATAACTATAAATACAATTCTACATTATGGACTATTGATGGATCATATTTGAAATTGAAAAATGTGACTTTGGGTTATAATTTTAAGGATAAGGCTTTGTTGAAAAAAATAGGAGTTAGTCAATTAGGGATTAAGTTTACAGCATATAATCCATTGTGCTTTGATCATTTTAACATAATGGACCCAGAGTCTAATCCTAACCATTATGGGGATACTTATCCTGTAGTCAAAATTTATAATATAGGTGTTAACTTAACTTTTTAAATGATATACTATGAATCAGATAATAAAGAAAATTTCGTTGGCTTCATTGGTTGCGTTAGCGATGCTTAGTTGTGATGATTTTGTTTTTGGAGAAGCATTTCTAGAGCAACCCTTAGGGGGAGAAATGAATATTGATAGTGTATATTCAAAGAAAATATATGTAGAGCAACATTTGGCGCAGATTTACCATACTCTTCCTGATTTCTTGTCACAAAATAATAGATTAAGTTGGGGGTTGGTAGAGTCTTTGACCGATTTAGGTGATAATTGTAAAAGTGGAGGTACTGCATATCATTCAGGAACTATGAGTGCTGCTAATTGGGCAGCTGGGGTATATTCGATGAATCCAGATCCTGAGTCTGGAGCTCAATCTGCTGTCTTTGCATTTCGTCAAATAGGTATATTTTTGGCTAATATAGATCGTCTTCCAGATTCAGAAATGTCTCAAGAAGAAAAGAATATTCGTAAAGGGGAAGCAAAATTAATTCAAGCATATCATTATGTTCAAATATTTCGTAATATGGGAGGTATGCCGTGGATTGATAAATATTATTTGCCGGATGATAATATGAATATGACTCGTTTAACTTTGGAAGAGATGGAGCAGAAGATATGTACTTTGATTGATGAGGCTGCAACATTGTTACCATGGCAAGTTACTGCAGAAGAGTCTGGACGTATGACTAAAGCTGGAGCGTTGGCTTTAAAGTCAAGATTACTGACATTTGCGGCTAGTCCTTTGTTTAATAATGATAAGCCTTATAAAGATGGTGAAGCTGCACAGAAACATTATACTTGGTATGGTAACTATAAGCAGGAGCGTTGGCGTAAGGCTTTGGATGCTGGTTTAGCTTTTATCAGAGAAAATGAGAAACAAGACTACAGATATAAATTGGTTGATGATAAAGGAAGTGCAAGAAAAAACTTTTGTTCAGGATATTATGATAGGTATAATGGAGAAAATCTGATAGAAGGGCATCGTTTTGTAAAATATGAAATCAATGGTAATGCTTGGAATCAGCTTCGCTATAACGTTTGTTGTGCAACATTGAATTATATGGAAATGTTTGAAATGAAAGATGGTTCCAAGTTTGATTGGCATAATAATCCGGAGCATCGTGCTCATCCGTTTTTTACAGAAACATTTAAAGAAGTTCGTGACCCTCGCTTGTATGAAACATTGATTGTGACAGGCGATAAGTTTTGGGGGCGCAAGGCTGAAATATATAAAGGTGGTCGTGAACAACCAAAGTTTCAAGGTGGTGGACAGAATTGGCGCTGGGGAAATATGGGATATACCGGTATGGGAATTAGAAAGTTTTTTCAGGATTTTTTAAATGAAGCCCAAAACAGATTCTACTCTATGCCTTTACTTCGTTTGCCTGAAGTTTATTTGAATATTGCAGAGGCGATGAATGAATTGGGGATTGCCAATCAGCCTGATGAATTTGGCAGAACTGCTTATGATTATATCAATCTCGTTCGAGCTAGAGTGGAAATGCCTGATATGACTCCTAGTGATGTTGAAAATAAATATGAAGGTTCTTTACGTGAAGCTATTTTACATGAACGAGCTGTTGAATTTGGGTTTGAAGAATGTCGATGGTATGATATAGTACGTTGGAAGCATATTGATTATTTAGATCCTGTGAAAAATCCGATACGTCGTTTTAGCAGTCAGCCTGTAGGCAAGAAGGTATCAGGACATTATGTGAATTTTACTTATACAGAATATGATAAAATGGTGAACCAGCGTCTTTATGTAGGAGAATATTGGGATGATAAATTTTATTTATGCCCAATCCCTCTAGAAGAAATTAATAAGAAATATGGCTTGGTTCAAAATCCTGGTTGGGAGTGATTATATTGGTTAACTTAGAATTTGAAGAAAATGAAAAAAAGAAATATATCTGTTTGGGCTTTTGCAAGCATGCTAGCTTGTTCTGTAATGGCTCAAGAAACAGTGACAGGTGTGGTTAAAGACCAGTATGGGAATCCTATTTTAGGGGCAAGCGTCTCAGTAGTTGGAAATTCATCAATGAAAACTTTGACAGATCAGCAAGGAATATTTTCTCTTGAAGCGGAAGAGGGAGAATATATTGAAATTAATTATGGCGATAGTAAAATAAGACGCGTGTGGTCAAAGGGAGAGTCTTTAATTGTAAAATTGAATATTAAAGACGAATTTGTGAAAAATTTAGTTCGGGTACAGACTCCATTAGAGCATACTCAAGCTATTTCTACTATTTCAGGAAACGCTATATCTTCCAATTCTTCCCATTTGGTTGGTAATTCTTTATATGGTATGTTACCAGGATTGATAGTAAAGCAGAATACGGGTTGGACAGATGAACCGACATTGATGGTACGTGGCGGTGGTTCGTTGGATGGAACAGCTCCTTTGATTGTCGTAGATGGAGTTCCGCGCAGTATGGAATATCTAAACATGTTGGATATTGAGAGTATTTCTGTATTGAAAGATGGAGCAGCTACAGCCATATGGGGAACTCAAGGAGCAAATGGAGTGGTGATGGTTACTACAAAACATGGGGCTTATGAGGATCGAGATATTGATATTTCTTATACTTATGGAATGGGGCTTCCTATAAATCAGCCTAAATTTGTTGATGGTTATACATTCGCTAAGATGAAGAACGAGGCTTTGATGTATGATGGTCTTCCATTGGCTTATGACAATGCTGCTCTTCAGGCTTTTCAAGATGGTTCTAATCCTGATTTGTATCCTAATGTAAATTGGCTTGATGCGGCTCAGCGTAATTTTACAACGAACCATCAGCTGAATATGGTATTTAAAGGTGGTGGAAAAAGATTGCGTTATTATAGTGTAATCAACTATAAGAACGATAAAGGTATCTTCAATGATGATTTGACTTCAAATACCGACCATTATGATGTGCAGATGAAGAAGTATCACTTAAATGCACGTGTAAATTTAGACATTGACATTACAGACTATACACGCGCTAGTGTATCTTTATATGGTGTATTGCATGAAGAAAACAGACCAAATACATCTGAAGGAGATATGTTTGGAGGATTATACCATGTTCCGTCTGCTGCTTTTCCTATTAAGATGTCAACTGGTAAATGGGGCTCAAACACTACATTTGGCTATAATCCTATTGCTCGCATCATGGATATAGGTTCTTATACAACTAATGACCGTATGCTTCAAACAGATTTTCACCTTTATCAAGATTTGTCATTGATAACAAAGGGACTGAAGGCAGAAGTAGGGATTTCTTATGATAATAGAGCTACATTTAGAGAAACAGCTAGTAAAAAATACTTGTATAATATAGCTAGTAGTGTTTTAGATCCGGCAACAGGAAAATATAATACTGTTTACACTCAGGGTGGAGAGGATAAAGCACTGTCATTCTCTAATGATGGGTTGGCTTATCAGTCTATGCGTACAGATATTGATGCAAAGTTGACTTATGATCGTGCTTTTGGACTCCATGGAGTTAATGGCAATGTATTTTACAGGCAAGAGTCACATATCTTCTCAGGACGTAATAAATCGGTTAAACGTCAGATGATTGCATTTACAGCCGGTTATAATTATGATAATAGATATTTGGCAGATATAGTTGTTAATCATAGTGGAACTAGTTTCTTAAGTGATGGAGATAAGTTCCGTAATTATCCGGCAGTATCAGCAGCTTGGGTTCTGTCAAACGAATCATTTATGAAAAACAATGGAATTGTGGATTATTTGAAAATTCGTGCTTCTTGGGGGCGTTCCGGACGAGATAACATAACTTATGATTTAGATAAAAGATTTTGGGTAGGTACTGGAGGATATCAGTTTAAGGATAATCCTTCTGGATTCGGAGGACTTCATCCTGGTGCATTGCAGGTTAATAACCTTGATATCGAATTGTCTGAAAAAATCAATGTTGGGTTGGATGCTCAGTTATTTGAACATTTATCTGTGAACGCTGACTTCTTTAAAGATAAAAGAACAAAAACATTGATAGCAAGTAAGAATCTGTATTCTAGTATCATTGGAACTGAAATACCGAAACAGAATGTTGGTGCTGTTGACTCAAGAGGACTTGATTTGGGATTAAACTGGAATTCAAAGTTTGGTAAGGATTTTAAGTATTATGTAGGTGGTACTTTCTCTTATGTAAATACTGAAATTGTAGAAAATGGGGAGGGTTATAAACCTTATGATTATTTATCAAAGAAGGGTGACAAATTAGGTCAATGCTATGGTTTGGAGGCTATTGGATATTTTAACGACCAGGAAGAAATTAAAAATAGCCCCAAACAAATGTTTTCAGAGGTACGTCCCGGTGATATCAAATATAAAGATCAGAATAATGATGGGAAAATCGATAGTTACGATGTGGTTGCGATAGGTCACTCTACTAGTATTCCAGGTATTTATTATGGATTGAATCTGGGCTTTGAATATAAAGGATTTGGTATTGATATGGTATGGCAAGGACTTGGACAATATTCAAAAGTATTGGATACAAAGAGTGTTTATTGGCCTTTGCGTAATAATAATAGCAATTTGTCAAAATGGTATATTGAAGATAAAATTCGATGGACTGAAGCCACTAAGGATATTGCTAATGTTCCTCGTCTAACTACTTTGGATAATGCAAATAATTTCCAGACTAGTACTCAATGGCTTGAAAATGGCGCTTTCCTTAAGTTACGTAATTTGAACATTTATTATACGTTACCTCAAAAATGGTCGGATACAATGAAAATGGACAAATGTCAGATTTATCTTCGTGGAAATAATTTATTGTCTTTTGATCATATTAAATATATGAATTGTGAAGATTTCTCAATAGGGCAGCCTGATTTAATGTCTATATATCTTGGGGTTAATATTAATTTTTAAAATCTAGAAAATTAAGAAAGATGAAAAAAATACTTACCATATTAACTTTGACATCCTCTGCATTGATGTCAAGTTGTAATTTCTTGGATTTTGATGAATCACAGGGAAAGACACAGGAAGAAGCTTATGCGTATTTTGATAATGTGACAAGCCTAGCTTCTGCTGCATATCGTGAATTGCCTAAGGACTATGGGGTTATAGGCGGAGCTTTGCGTGAATCTGCCACTGATAATTCAGTTGCTTCTTGGAAGTCAAATAGTCTTTATGATATGTATAATGATATTTGGAGTCCTAAAAAACTAGTTGATAATCGTTGGAGTACTTATTATCCGGTAATTCATGATATCAATTCTTTTCTTGAACTTTATTCAGAAGAAGAGTTGGACCGTTTTAAATGGGACCCTAATTTTAAGGATAATATAACAAAAACCCGTAATTATATTTATGAAGTTCGAGCCTTGCGTGCCTTTTATTATTTCGAAATGATAAAGCGATTTAAAGATGTGCCATTGCTTACAAAAACGTGCTCTTTGGATGAGGTGAATACATTACAGAAAACATCATTTAAAGATGTCCTGGATTTTATGGTAAAAGAATGGGATGAGGTGAAAGTTCATCTTCCGGAAGATTATGAAAACTTTATAGGTGGAGAAACTGGCCGTGTCACTAAGGGAGCGGTAATGGCATTTAAGTCTCGTGCCTTACTTTATGCAGCCAGCCCGTTGTATGCTGGTTTTTCAAATGTAACTTGGGAACAGGCGGCGAAAGCGGCTTTAGATGTTATTAATTTGGGAGTTTATACATTGCCTAATATTGACAATGACCCATTGTATGATGAAGATCCTGGCAATAATGTTTTAGTCTCTCCACAAATGATTTTTGAGTTCCGTAGCTCGACGGATAATTCATTTGAAAGAAATAATTTACCTCCAACTTTTACTAGAGGAGAAACTAAGGGGTATAATAATCCAACTCAGAATTTTGTAGATGCTTTTGAATTTAAAGATGGTACTTCTTTTGATTGGAATAAACCAGAGCATATCGCTAAAATGTATTATGATGAAAAAGGTAAAGAAACTCGTGATCCACGTTTTTACATCAATGTAATATGTAATGGCATGACTTATATGAACAAAAAGGTGGATACTTATGTGGGAGGTCTTTATGGACCTCATGCAGAAGTGGAAGGCTATACATTGACAGGGTATTATTTGAAAAAACTGATGAATGAAAAAGTGGATCTGGATCCTGCACATCAGGTAAAGAAACCTCATCATTTTCCGGGATATCGATATGCGGAAATTTTGTTAAATTATGCGGAGTCGATGAATGAATTTAAAGGTCCTGATTATACAGATGCTACATTTACTATGTCGGCTCGTCAAGCTTTGAATCGGGTGCGTAGTGCTGCTTTTATGCCTGATGTTGTGGCCAATACTCAAAGTGAGTTTAGAACCAAGGTGCGTAACGAACGTAGGATTGAGTTGGCTTTCGAAGACCATCGCTTTTGGGATATTCGCCGTTGGAAAATTGGGAATGTAGTAGAAAAAATTTATGGTGTGAAGATTAATAATGTAAACGGTGTGATAAGTGCCAATAAGGAAATCATTCAGACACGTGTATGGGATGATAAAATGTATTTTTATCCAATACCTCAAAATGAAGTTTTTGTCAATCCTAATTTGACACAGAATCCTGGGTGGACAGAATAATTTTTTATTAATATGCGGAGTTATTAATCTGTTAAGGATTCCGCATATATTTATAATCTGGCTTTGTTGCCAGTTAATAGTCTAATACAATTATTACAATCCATGAAAATATATACTTATATAATTGCAGGTTTGGCAATAGCTGTGACTGCATGTTCTGATGATAATGTACCGGAAGTTTTAAAAGTTGGTTCTGGAAATGTTCTTAGTGCTTCATTGCCTGTAGAAAAAATATCTGTATTGCCTCGTGCTTCAATTGAGTTTGATGGAGTGGAAGGTACAATGAAGTGGGGAAATGGAGATGTTTTAGCTGCATTTAATACTGATGGAGCTATTGTTGATTATACGATAGACCCTTTAGGTGTAGGAAAATCGGAAGCAGTATTTAAGGCTCCTCTTGATGTCTTTGTTCCTGCATTGGCTGCTTTTCCTGCTCAATTTGTACAGTCGATGAAGGGAAATTCCGTAACGATGAAGTTGCCGAAAGTCTATCTGGCGAGCGATAATTCTCAAAATACTCCGATGTTAGGTGAAGTGGCTGGTCAGTCTGTAGCATTTAATTATTTGTCGGGAGTGATGAGGGTTGATTTTGCAAATCTTCCAAAGGGATTTGATACTATACAGATTGTCACTTCAAGACCTGTTTCTGGAACTTTTGTTGTTGAAGATATTTCGGAAAATAACTTGAGTTTAGTGGAAGATAAAAGTGCTAATGACCATAGTAATGAAGTGATGGTTATTCACAATGGTAACAATGAACCGTATTATCTTCCTTTGCCTGTGGGACAATATGATGAGATACATGTCTATGCTTTGGGAGGAAAGAAATATCAATTGTATGATTCAGCCAATGAAAAGGTGGAATGTGGCAAGATGTTGAATGTTACCAAAGATTATTCTTTGAAAGTGAATGAAGGAGATTTCAGTGTAATCATGAATAATATTTTGGCAAGCAATAAGTCTACTCCTTCGGCAAGTACGATAGATAAGATATTAGCAGATATGAATAAGTCGGATGGATCATTTAAGGGAGTTAGTTACTCTGATAATAAAAAAGGGGGCTGGAAGGCTATGGCTCATTTAGATAAACTAGGGAATATGGTTTCGGCTTATATTGATAAAGATAATCTCCAACATTATAATAACCCGGATTTGTTGGATGCGATAGAGAGGGCTTTGACTTACTGGACTGTCAAGAAACCAAAAGATTGGAATTGGTGGAGTCATCAAGTGGCTGAAGGTAAGCGTTTGGGGTTGATATTGGTAAAGATGAAATCAGCAGAGATTCCACTTTCAGATGAAGTGAGAGATAAAGTGATTGGATTGATGCTGGAAAGGTGTGGGCATCCTTTTGACAAGACGGGGGCTAACCGGACAGATGTTTTGACTCATTGGATCTATAGAGCATGTGTAACGGAAGATAAAGAGGTTCTGACAGTAGCTTATCATAGTTTCCTTAGTACATTGAGTTATACTACAGGAGAAGGATTTCAAATGGACGGAACTTTTTTCCAGCATGGTCCTCAACTCTATATAGGAGGTTATGGTGAAGAAGTGTTGAAAGCGGCGGTCAATGTAGCTTCTATGTTTGTTGGTACTTCATTTACTCTGCCGGAAGAAAAGATAGATATTATGAGCCGTTTTATGCGCAAAGCATTTTTCGGTTCGATGCGAGGGAAATATATGTCGTATAGTGTGATGGGACGTAGTGTAAGTCGTCCGGGAACAATCAATAAAGGAAGTAGTTCCGTCTTGAATTTTGCCAAATCCATGCAGAAGATTGATCCTAAGAATGCTGGGGAGTTTCAGCTGATAGCCAGCCGTTTGCAGGGAGCGGAGCCTTCTACTGGTGTAACGGGTTCGCATACTCATTTTTATCAGTCTGATTATACACTCCATATTCGTCCGAGATATACATTTGATATTCGTATGGTGTCGGATAAGACTTGTCGTGTAGAATATGGAAACGATGAAAACCTACGTGGCTATTATATGGCAGATGGCAGTACCAATATCTTGGTGGATGGTGATGAGTATTTTGATATCATGCCTGTATGGTCTTGGTCGAACCTTCCTGGAGTGACTGCTCCAAGTACAGAAAATGCCAATTTGCCTATGAATGGGGGACAATGGGGCATTTTGGGAACTTCTACCTTTGCAGGTGGTGTGTCCGATGGCCTTTATGGAGCTTCTGCTTATTCTTATAATGATGCGAATGCTAAAGTTCGTACGGGTGCAAATAAGAGTTGGTTCTGTTTTGATGATGAAGTAGTTTGCTTGGGAAGTGTTTCTTCTTCTAATTCAAAGGTGCAGACTACAGTTAATCAGTGCTTGCTGGACGGAGATGTATGGGCCAATGATGGAGTGTCTGCCGGTTTGGTTGCTGGTGAAAGAAATAGTGAAAACATTAAGTGGGTGTTTCATAATAAAGTAGGGTACGTATTTCCGCAAGGTGGAAATATTTGGGTGAAAAATAGCTTGCAGAGAGGTTCATGGAAAGAAATTAATAGTGGTAAGGATGGAGCGATGCTGGAAAAGAGGGTCTTTTCTTTAGGTTTCAATCATTTGACTCAGGAAAGAGCATCGTATGCTTATGTGGTGGTACCGGGCATTTCATCTTATGATGAATTGGAGAAGTATACTGCAGAGAATGGTCCGATTGCTATTGTGAGCAATACAAAAGATGTGCAGTCTGTTTACCACAAGGCACTGGATAATTGGCAGACGGTATTCTTTGTCCCTAATCAGGAAGTAGTATGCAATGGTTTGAAACTGAGTTCTGATAGTAGATGTGCAGTCATGATAGAAAAGTATGGCGGTGGGTATCAGGTGTTTGTGGCAGACCCTAGCCGTTCTCAAGGTGTGATAAATATTAAGGTAACTACTCCTGGTAATGTAGAAAAGAAACTTTCTGCTAGTTTTGTTGGTTCAGGAGCTTATGCAGGAGTAAGTAAAAAGTTTTTATTGAATTGATAAATTATAGGTAAATTAAAGTATGAAAAAACAATCTTTATTAAGTGCTTTTCTCATGTGTTCGATAGTGGGAAATGCTCAAAATGGAATGATGGGGGTAGATGAGGCTTATGAAAAGGCAGACAGTTTGCTGAAAACTTTTACAATAACGGAAAAAGCCGAAATGGTAAGAGGGTATAATCGCTTTTTTATTAATGGATTTTCTAATAAAGGGATGCATCCTATCTATATGTCTGATGCTACACAAGGTGTTCATATACGAAGTTATTTGAAGGATAAGTCGTTGCCTGTCCAATTGAAAAAGTCAACGGCTTTTCCGGCTCCTATTCTGCTTGCTTCTACTTTTTCACCCGATTTGGCATTTGATTATGCAAAGGCTATCGGTGAGGAATGTCGAGCAGGGGGAATTGAAATATTATTAGGACCGGGATTAAATATCCAGAGACAGTCTCAGTGTGCGAGAAATTTTGAATATTTTGGAGAAGATCCATACCTGACTAGCCAGATGGTAGTGCAATATGTAAAAGGAATGCAGAGTACAGGTACAGCTTCATGTTTAAAGCACTTTTATGGTAATAATACTGAGTTTTATCGCAAACGCAGTAATTCTGTTATCGATGAACGGGCTATGAATGAAATTTATCTTCCCGGGTTTGAGGCTGGTATCAAGGCGGGAGCTAAATGTGTAATGACTTCTTATAATTTGATAGATGGAGAATGGTCTGGACAAAGTTCATATGTAATCAAGGAGTTGCTGAGAAAGAAATTGGGCTTTCAATGGCTTGTTATGAGTGATTGGGAATCTGTTTGGGATTTGGAGAAAGTGATTAAATCAGGGCAAAACCTAGAGATGCCGGGTTCTTATGATTTTGGAGTGACTGTTTTAGACCTGATTAAGCAGAAAAAGGTAACAGAGGCTAATTTGGATTCTATGATTAGACCAATTTTGGCTACTTGTATTTCGATGGACTTTTATAAACGGGAAAAATACAAAAAATCTTTGTTGGAAAAATTCCCGGAGCATGAGAAGGTAGCTCATCAAGTTGCTCAAGAAGGAATCGTATTGTTGAAAAATAAGAATAATATTCTTCCTTTAGATCCTAAAGTGAACAGAAAAATTTTGTTGACAGGTCGTTTTGTACATGAAATACCAAGAGGATACGGCTCGGCAGAAGTTGTAGGATATAACAATGTGAGTTTGCTGGAAGCTCTTCAGCAAGTATATGGCTATACAGTGTACTGTGTAGAAAAGCCTAGTGTCGATGACCTAAAGACAGCAGATGTGGTGATTTTGAGCATGGGAACCCGTGATGAAGAGGCTATAGAACGTCCATTTGCTTTGCCTAAGAAAGATGAGGAGTTCATGCGCTTTGTAACAGAACATAATCCTAATACGATTGCAGTGGTCAATGCTGGTTCTGCCATTGATATGTCGGCTTGGAATGATAAATTGGCCGCTTTAATTTACGGATGGTATGGTGGACAATCTGGGTTCGTGGCACTAGCGGAAATTTTATCAGGAAAGATAAATCCGTCGGGAAAACTTCCAATGACTATTGAAAAATCATTTAAAGATTCACCTGCATATGGATATTTGCCTCCTAAAGCACAATTCTATACGGAATTCAAGAATCAGCACATGATTAACTTGTTTGATGTGAAGTATACCGAAAGTGTTTTGGTTGGTTATAGATGGTATGATACCAAAAATATTGCTCCATTATATCCTTTTGGTTTTGGATTGTCTTATACTGAGTTTGATATAATGAAAGCTAAATTATCTGCCAGAAAAATGACAGAAGGAGGAAAGGTCTTCTGTGAAGTGACCATTAAGAATACAGGCGATAGAGCGGGAGCAGAAGTGGTTCAGCTGTATGTAAATGAAAATAATCCAACAGTTCTTCGTCCGGAAAAAGAGTTGAAAGGATTTAAAAAGGTTTATCTGAATCCAGGAGAACAAAAGACTGTTTCTTTTGAGATAACAGAGCGTGAGCTTTCGTACTGGAGTTTGGATACTCACAATTGGGAGTCTAATAAGGGAAAGTTTTCTATATTGTTAGGTACTTCCTCTAGAAATATAGAAAAAGTACTTTCTTTGGAAAAAGAGTAAAATTTGTTGTATATTTTCTCATAAATATTAGTGAGAAATTAATTGATAGGGCAGTTATGGTGCAAACTTCATGGCTGCCCTTTTTGTGTATTCCTTTTCAATATTCTTTATTGCATAGGGGGTAATCTGAATGATCGGCTGAAGGGAACAAAGAAATGACTTGGTAAAATCATGAGTTACAATCTGTGTTTTATAAAACGGTGTCGTTGTTTTATTAAACGCCGCTTGCGATTCATAGAACAATGGTTGTAACTCAGCATTTTTTGTGGAGTTCAAAATAATTCTGTTCGGGAAACTAATTTATGTGGTTGTGTGGGTGAAACTATTGGTGCTGAAAATTTTCCTAATGATTGAATTGTCAGATTCTTGATTGTTGGAAAAGGGAATTGCGGATAGTTGCAGTTGTTTGGTTGATTCTTGTTTTTTTTAGCAAGGATTCATAAAATAGTTGTCCATCTTATGATATTTTGCCGTTATTTTTTATAGCTTTGCTTATCACGCTCTATTTGGATGGAGGTGGAAGAGTTTGAAGCTAGATTTAAATTTTTA
>JARIAN010000033.1 GCA_029257865.1 Phocaeicola sp. | reverse complement strand
TATTAATTATAATACTTTTTCCATCATTCATTTCTTATTTGGCTATTGTTAATATTTTGTCTTTACCATATAGTATATGGAGTATTTGGTATCAAAAATTTAAAATTAAGCAATGGTGTGTTTTATGTATTACTGTTCAATTTCTATTTTGGATAATATTTGTTAATAATTTAATTTTTGATTATGTGAAAATTCCAGAGATTACTATAGAAGATTTATTATTTATAGCTTCATTATACACTGTTCCTATTTTATATACTAATTTTATATCTCCTAAGTTGGATTCTGCAAATAAATTAGAAGATATAGTGCAGGAAATGAATAGTTTGAAAATGGCATCTGGTGTTTTTGAAACATTGATTAAGCAACAAAAATATTACTATATTGATAAAAATGTATCTAAGATACTATTTGGTAATCCCAATGCAAATATAACTATTACAATTCTTACAAACCCTCATTGTAATCCCTGTGCTAGAATGCATAAAAGGATTGATGGATTATTGAAAAAAGTAAAGGATGAAATATGTGTTCAGTATGTTTTTTCTTCTTTTAATGAATCACTTGATAATAGTGGAAAGTTTTTGATTTCAGCTTATAATAAATTGGGGGCTGATAGGTCAATGCTTATATTTGATGAATGGTTTGAAAAAGGGAAATATGATAGAAAATCTTTTTTTAAAAAGTATTGTAATATAGTAGTAGATAATTGTGCTGAATTGGAATATTTAAATCACCAATCATGGAAGAAGTCAACAGGACTTATTGCAACCCCAACGATATTAATAAATGGATTTGAATTACCAAAAGATTATTATAAAATAGAAGATATTGAATATTTTACGACAATAAAATTATAGATTGTTTTGATAGTTTTTTTAGTCAAAGCTATTATTGAATTCTTTTTATTTATAATAAAAAGAATATGTGAGAATAAACAGTTTTTTTCTATTTTCTCGTTATATCATCGAAACTAAGAGCCTGTTTAAATTTTGCTCGGGCTTGATTTGAGATTCTCTTTCGAGAATTTTTCCTTGATTTCATAAGGAGGATAGCGGTCTGTCTGACGCATGAAAGCGAGAGAAAAGACCGGAAGAGGACTCAAAGGAAGCCTGACAGAATTACTTTATTGGAAAATTTAAACAGGCTCTTAGTAAAAAGACTTTTGTATTTTGATATTTTAAAAAAATGTCATATATTAGCGGTGTCTCTTGTATAAAGAGTGTGAAGTAAATTTTTTATCAATTAAATTTTTTTAGTATGGAAAACTCAAGTAAAATTTCTTTCAGTAATCCTAAGCATGTTATTGGAGAAGAAGAATTAAAACAAGTGATTGGTGGTCGTGCTGTAAAAGACGATTGTCTTGGTAAAGACAAGAATGCTTGTTTTGGAACTTGTACAGCAGAAGTTGATGGTTCTTTGAAACAAGGTAAGTGTGAATGGGCAACTTACGCTGCTCCTATTGGATCTGACTGCTTCTGTACTATCCGTTAAACTTTAGTAGATAAAAAATCGAGTGAAATTCAAATAATTTTCACTCGATTTTTATTGTATTATTTTGTATTATTAAATTTCATTATATGTATAATGAGGACTATATCTGCTTTTTTAATAATGTTTTTAGCGTGTACAAATTCTTTTTCTAAGAATGTAACAATTTTATTATCGTTGGATAATGCAAACATATTTGATAAAATATTTGTGAACTTAACAACAGATAATGGAAATCATAAGTTCGATGGTAAAAAAAATAAAAATAACTATTTTTTTTCTATTCCAGATAGTATTATTCAAACTTATTATGGTATAAATTTTCATGCTAATACTACAACGGATTCTATTTATGCTGATCTAGGATTTGCGACAGTATCAGAACAAGATACTTCTTTATATGTTTCTGGAACGTTATATTGGACTGATAGCGATACTTTATTTTTATCTGGCAAATTTTTTGCAAAAAGTACAGATATATACCCCTCATTGTTAAATAGAAAAATTACAACTTATAAATATATTGTATCGTCTTCTGATCCAGAAGTTAAAACCTCGATAAAAGCTGCGTGTAACCGTTTTGGGAGATTTTATGACCCTAAAGAAGAATCTAATTATGAAAGTATATTACAGTATTATATTAATGAAATAAAAAAGCATCCAGATTCAAAAAGTTTAATGTATGGTATATATTCAGGATTAAGATATTATCAAAGTGTATCTGATTTAAAAATGGTATATGATTCTTTCTCAGAAAAAAATAAGCAGTCTTATTACGGAAAAAAAATAAAGGAATATTGTACTCTATTTGATACTCCATTTAGTAATATGCAATTAACTAATAGTTTAACTAATGAACAAGAATTGATAGTTTTGTCAAAACCTACTATTGTAATTTTTTCTGCCTCTTGGTGTAATCCTTGTCATAAGTTAGTTCCTATTCTAAAAGAGATTTATGGCAGGATTTCATCTAAAATAGATATGGTATACATATCTATTGACCAAAATGAAACAGAATCAAATTGGATTGATTTTCTAAAAAATGAAAACATACCTTGGAGATCTCTTTCTACTAAGGATAAAATGAAAGAGGTTATGAGTAAATATAGTATTTCTACAATTCCAGTAGTTTTTTATATTTGTAATTCTAAAGTAGAACGTTTATTTCTTACAGAAGAAAAGGACATTTGTAAGATATATGATTATTATAATAACTTACATTAGTTATGAATTATAGGTTAAAATCATTTCCATGCTATCATCAGTTAGATTCAATGGATTGTGGTCCAACTTGTCTACGAATCATTGCTAAATATTATGGTAAGAATTTTAGTTTACAAAAGTTGCGTGATAAATGTTTTGCAACAAGAAATGGTGTTTCTTTATTGGGCATTAGTGATGCAGCAGAAAGTATAGGTTTTAGAACACAAGGTGTAAAAATCACTTTTTCTCAGTTGGTGAATGAGTTACCATTACCTGCTATAATACATTGGAATCAAAATCATTTTGTTGTTTGTTATGGTATAAAAAAGAAATGGAATAATGTATTTAACAGAGGGGAGTGTAAATATGAGTTGAAAATTTCTGATCCAAATCGTGGTAAATTCATTATAGATCAAGAAAGTTTTCTAAAAAGTTGGATAAGTTCTAAATTAGATGGAGAAGATGTTGGTATTGCATTAACTTTAAGTCCTACTCCTTTATTTTATGAGCAAATAGGAGAAGAACAAGATAATCATGTGTCTAATTTTAAATTCTTTTTTAATTATTTGCGTCCATATAGTTCTCAACTTATACAATTGATTGTTGGATTATTATTAGGAAGTATTTTTGCAATGATACTTCCTTTTTTAACACAGGCTGTGGTTGATCAAGGCGTCAATAATAATAATTTAGATATTATTACATTGATACTTATTGCTCAATTAATATTATCTGTAACGCAAATGGGGGTTACTTTTATTCAAAGTTGGATTACATTACATATGAATACGCGGATAAGTATAACTCTTATTTCTGATTTTTTAGCTAAATTGATGAGATTGCCGTTACGTTTTTTTGATAGTAAAAATATTGGAGATATTCTACAAAGAATAGGAGATCATGACCGTATTCAATCTTTTATGACCGGAACAACATTGACAACAATATTCTCTTTTTTTAATTTTATTGTATTTTCCTTCATCTTGGCATATTACAATATGCTAATATTGTTTGTTTTTGTCATAGGAAATTCCCTTTACGTAATTTGGATTCTTTTATTTCTTAGTTATCGCCGTAAATTAGATAATAGTAGATTTTCTCAATCTGCTGCGAATCAAGGGAGTATTGTGCAAATGATTACAGGTATGCAGGAAATAAAATTTAATAATTGTGAAAAGCAACAACGATGGAAGTGGGAAAACATTCAGGTGCGGTTGTTCAAAATCAGCATTAAAGGAACAGCTTTGGAACAATATCAACAAATGGGATCTATATTTTTTAGCCAAACAACCAATTTATTAATTTCTTATCTTTCTGCAAAAGCTGTTATAGATGGTCATATAACTTTGGGAATGATGATGTCCATTAGTTATATAACTGGGCAATTAGCAGCCCCTATAAGCCAAATTATAAGTTTCTCAAAATCTTTTCAAGATGCTAAAATTAGTCTTGAAAGATTAAATGAAATACATAATAAAGAAGATGAAGAACAAACAATTCATAATAAAGTAAATGAAATCCCTGAAAATCAGTCTATTAGAATGGAAAATGTTTATTTTAATTATGATGGGGCTAATAGAGATTATATTTTAGAGAATTTTAGCTTAAATATTCCTGCTAATAAAATTACTGCAATAGTTGGAGCTAGCGGAAGTGGTAAAACTACTTTAATAAAATTACTTTTAGGTTTTTATAATCCACTTAAAGGCAATATAAAGATTGGAAATATTTCTTTAGAGGATATAAATCCACATTTATGGAGGAAAAAAGCTGGGGTTGTTATGCAAGAAGGATTTATTTTTTCTGATACAATTGCTAATAATATAGCAGTAGGGGTCGAAAATATAGATAAAAATAAGTTATTAGAAGCTGTGAAAGTTGCAAATATTCAAGATTTTATAGAATCACTTCCTCTAAAATATAACACCAAAATAGGAATGGAAGGTAATGGCATAAGTCAAGGGCAAAGGCAAAGAATATTGATTGCAAGAGCCGTCTATAAAAGTCCAGATTATATTTTTTTAGATGAAGCTACTAATGCTTTAGACACCAATAACGAACGTATAATAATGGAGAATCTTAATATGTTCTATAAAGGAAGGACAGTTATTATTGTAGCACATAGGCTTAGTACGGTGCAAAATGCAGATAAAATAGTTGTCTTGGATCATGGTAAAATAATAGAAGAAGGTACACATAAGGAATTAACTCAAAAACGGGGAGCCTATTATAAATTAGTCAAAAACCAATTAGAATTAGGGAAATAATGCAATGGAAAAGAACTCTGATGATAATAATATAGAATTAAGAAGTGAAGAATTTCAAGAAATATTAGGTGAAATTCCTTCTTGGATTCTTCGTTGGGGAATAACACTTGCAGCTATAATTATAATATTGATATTTGTAGGAAGTGCTTTTTTTAAATATCCAGATATAATAACGGCTAAAATGACGTTAACAGGAGAAATACCTGCTGCTGGTATTGTTTCAAAAACTTCTGGAAAAATCCAAGAAATTTATGTTGTAGATAAACAGAATGTTAAGAAAAATGATTATTTGGCATTGATTGAAAACTCTGCAAATGTAGATGATATTCTATATCTAAAGAAATACATTGATTCATTGTCTTTGGTGTTAGATTCAGTTCCTTTTTTACCTAAAAATGAAGATATTAATTTGGGAGATATACAAAATTCATATGCAACGTTTTGTTTAACAATGACAGAGTATATACAATTTAAAGAATTAAACTACTATATAAATAAAATAGATTATACAAAAGATAGAATTAATAGGTATCAGAAATATTATAAAAATGTATTGGAGCAATATAAATTAGTTCAAATACAGACAGATATTTTTAGGACACAATATAGAAGAGATTCACTATTAAATGCTAATGGTGTGTTATCTGATGAAGAGAGAGAAAATACGTATAATTCTTTCATTCAAGGTAAATTATCTTATGAGAGTATGAAAACTACTCTTGATAATATTAAAAATGAAATAGCAGAAATGCATGAATTATTGCTAGATACAGAATATCAATATTTTGATAAAAAAAGAGATTTGGAAAACAAAGTTAAGACAGGTATATTGCAATTATTAAATGATATACAAACTTGGGAAATGAATTATGTTCTAGTTGCTCCTATAGATGGTAATATAACTTTCACTAAATATTGGGTTGAGAATCAAAATGTAATTTCAGGAGATGAAGTCTTTAATATTGTTCCAAACGAAAAGGGGAAACTTATAGGAAAGGCTTATTTGCCTATTGATAGATCTGGAAAGGTAAAAATAGGACAACGAGTAAATATAAGTTTTAATAATTTCCCTGATAAAGAATTTGGAATAGTAAGAGGAATTATACATAATATTTCTCTTGTTCCAACGAAAAAAGGGGAAATAAATCAATATATTTTAGAGATAAATCTTGTTAATGGATTAAAAACAACCTATGGCAAAACTTTACCATTTTTACTAGAAATGGAAGGTGAAGCGGATATTGTGACGGATGATCTGTCTTTATTAGAAAGATTCTTTTTGCCATTAAAAAAACTAATTAAAAATACATAAAAAATATTTTAAACAAAGATCTTCATGGGTTACAATCGAACAATAGTTCGTTAAAAATTCGCCAAGCCTAAGCGGCTCTGGCAGTAAATAAAATGAGTTCTTTGAAAAGTTTGTCAATTAATTGCGTGTTTGGTTCAATCCCAGACACGCAAATAAATCGTTCAAGCATGTAAGCATTGTGTATGACTGACT
>JARIAN010000153.1 GCA_029257865.1 Phocaeicola sp. | reverse complement strand
TTGGATATGGATATGCTGACAATGTAGACAATGGCAACGACCATTCTGCTATAGACATTGATTGGGCGGTAGATAAGAATGGTGAAAAGGTGCAGCTGAAAGGTATTGATTTCGTGAAAATCTATACAGGAGTAAACCAGACAAATGGTTGGATTGGCGAATGTTCAACCGAAATAATGGGGATAGAAGATTTACATCTGTTGGATGAGAAAATTGAAACGTTTAACAAATAAAATAACATAACAAATGAAATTATTATTGAAACAGCCAATTTATACATTGGCATTTTTGGCATCCTTTGGAATGGCGTCTTGCTCGGATGATGATTCAAATGAAGGACCTCAGACTGAACCTACAGAAGCTTTTGAAATTCTTTCTGAAGATGGAAACTGGGGAATAGCTCAGTTTGATACTTTGAAAATGAAACCATCAATGAATGTGAAAGACTGCAGATGGGTGCTTGATGGGAAGGAAGTTGCTTCTACCTCAGACTTTAAACTTTCACTGCCGAAGACAGGGTCTTATGTATTGGAACTGACTGCTGCTGCTGAAGATGGAACTTTGCTGAAATCGAAGAAAGAAATTACTGTTGCACCTAAGTTCTCTAAAGGTACTTTTATTCTTAATGAGGGAAATATGGGTGATGAAACAGGAACTTTGACTTTTATTGACGAAAAAGGCATGGCAATAGATAGTGCTTATTATCGCGTAAATGGTAAATTGTTGGGAAACGTTTGTCAGGATATGTTTATAGCTGACGGGAAAATGTATGTCATCTCTCAAAATGGTCCTAAGAATGGTGGAGAAGGATTGCTTACGGTCATGAAAGCGGATAATTTGGAAAAGATTGAGGTCTTCAATGATGATGCAATGCAGAAGGATTGGCCTTCTAATATAGCGGTAGTAGACGGTAAGATTTATGTTAGGACTAATGCTGGACTTTTCTTGGTAGATTTGGGAAGTAAAACCAAGACCAAGGTGGCCGACCGTGTTTCAAAAGCGCGTATGGCTGTAGCAGATGGTAAAGTGTTTGCTATATCAAGTAAGAAACTCCTGGTGATAGAAGGTGATAAAGTGGTAAAGGAGATAGAATTTAAAGGAAATTTGTCTGGTGTGGCAAAATCATACGATGGAAAGATTTGGGCATCATGTACAGGACCTAATAAATTTCTCAAGATAGACCCGAAATCATTTGAAATCATTGCAGAACATGATATTGCAGAAGGAGGTTTGAGTGCTGGATGGGGTGTTGCTCCTGCTTTTTCAGCCGTGAAGGACACCTTATATTATTGTAATGCTTCAACTACTGTTTATCGCCATATCTTTGAAAAGAATGTGAGCGAAAAGTTGTCAGATGTGAAAGAGTCTGTACCTACAATAGGAATGTATTATAATAGTTTAGGGGTAAATCCTGTCACTGGTGTGGTTTGCTTTGCTTCAATGAAAGGTTATGGTATGGAATATAAGAAAAATGATATTGCACTTTTTGATTTCAACAAAGAACCTGCACTTCAAGCAGACTATAAATCTAAAAATAGTTTCCCTGCAGGGGTGTTCTATACATATAATTTTGAGTAAGTAGAGGATATTAATTTTTGGGTTTAGCAAGGCCGTTATGCTTTAATCTCAGTGTTAAAGTATAATGGCTTTTTTTTGTTTGTCATTTAGATGGTAAAAGTGTTAAATATGTATCAAAAAGGGTGTAATAAGTAGAAACTAGTAACTGGTGAAATGAAGATAACTTGTGAAATAGAATGAATTGTGAATTCATCACCTCAAGATAGTTGATAAAAAGAGAATTAAAAAGTCCGAATTGTTAAATATGAAATGACTAAGATAAAAAATGGATGAGATCTTGTCGTTATTTTGCGTGAAATATATAGAAATATTTAGCAAAATAATTAATTATTTTGCAGAAAACGTCGGTAAGATCTTTCTGTAATGTAAAAAACTTTCATATTTTTTTGTCAAAAGAATATTTTTTATCTCTAGATGAATAAATTAAAGATTAAAAAGTGATATGATATAATGCTATTAATTTTAGATATAATACAGCTTAACGACCATTGATACCGGTAGAAATTACCAAGAATTATAAATATCCTCTATTTTTAGTGTTATTGTGGAAATGTAAATCCTTCTCAGAATTAAAAAAAACATACGGGAGGAGAATAGCCTTGCAAATAGGCTGTTCTCGGAGAGGTGAATTTAACAAAGTGACAAAAAGCAAATCATTAAGGAAACAGGAAATTCATTCGTAAATCGCTATTTTGTTGCAGATATAAATTCTAAAGAAAATAAATTTTTATTGCATAAAATTCGTTTTACATTCGTATTTTTGTAGCTATAAATACGATAACTATGAAATTTATATTAACCTTATTTATTTTGCTTAATACATTTATAAATTGTTTTGGCAGCATATTGCAGTCGTTTTATTCCGTTAGAGATGGTTTGCTAAGTAACACGGTTGATTATATCACTAAAGATTCTTTGGGTATTATGTATATATCCACATCTGAAGGATTGGTATTGTTTACAGGTTCTGATTTCTTTGCTCCACAATATTCAAAGGACTTAGATACAATATCTTTTGTAAATTCGATAGTTCAACTGGATTCTGAAAATCTGTTAATTAGCAGTACCGATTATGGTTTGGTGTTATATAACAAGAAGAATCAGAAGGTAAAAAGAATAACTAACCATCCGTATCTGAAGGAAATTGTAGATATATATAAGGATGCAAGAGGAGTTTTGTGGCTTGCTTCTTACACAGGAAAAATATGGCATCTGGATAATTATCGTGATATGATACACGATGTGGTGAACTTAAATTTTGTGGAAGTGGATTATGTCTTCCCTAAAATTAAAAAGATAGGATGCATATCGGATAAGATATTCGTATGTTCCTCGAATAACGAGTTTTTCTTTTTGGACTATAGTACAAATAATGTCAATATAGAGCATATACCACTTCCTAAAAGAATAAAAGAAGTCTATTGTGCCTCTTCTACTGATAATGATAAAGTGATTATAGGAACAGATAATGGTGCTATTTTTATAGCACAGTCAGAAGATGGCTCGTATCATTGTGATAATGATATATTGGAAGGAAAGGTTGTGAGGTGTATAGAGAACACAGGTAATGGAGTGTTTCTTGGAACAGAGGGAAGTGGGTTGTATGTATATAAAAATTCCAAGGCAGAGAAATTTATATTTAATAATAAGACAGGAAATAATCTTGATTATATAATATCATCTTATTATGAT
>JARIAN010000152.1 GCA_029257865.1 Phocaeicola sp. | reverse complement strand
TAATGGAGTGTTTCTTGGAACAGAGGGAAGTGGGTTGTATGTATATAAAAATTCCAAGGCAGAGAAATTTATATTTAATAATAAGACAGGAAATAATCTTGATTATATAATATCATCTTATTATGATGATAATGGATGTTTGTGGCTGGGGAGCTGGAATAGTGGTATGGTGTGTCTTAATATGAATAATGGTAACTTTAAAATCATATATAATTCTGAAGATTCGCATTCACCGCTTTACAACTGGTGCCTTGAGTCTTTTCCCAATGACTCTGTGACTTATGTAGGTACTCATAGTATGGGGCTGGCTTACTTTACTCCTAATATGGGGAAATATAAGGTTCTTGACAGAAAGTATCCTTTGATAAAAAGTCTATATGCAGATTCCATGTCAAAATGCTTGTATGTAGGAACATTTGGATCAGGCTTGAGGGTTTATGATATTAAAAACAGATCTTATAAGAATACATATATTAAAGAAATAGAAAATGAAAGGATTTACGTTATCTATCCATATTCTGACGACAAACTGTTGATTGGAACTTCAGGTAAAGGCTTATGGTTGTATGATAAAATAGATGAAACATCTGTTCATGTAAATATTCCGTTTGTATATGGAAATCTGAATATAAGAGATGTGAAACCTAATGTCAAGACAGGAGGATTATGGATAAGTACTTATAATAATGGGCTTTATCATATTAAGTTGAATCCAGATGGCAGTTATTCGAATTTCTTTCATATAGAATCTTATGAAAATGATGTGCTGCATCCTATCAGTATTTTAAATGATGATGAAAATACTTTTCTTGCAGCGGAAAATGGTTTATATAAGATAATTACTGACAAAGCAGATTATAATGTAAAACGTGTTTCCAAAATGGAAGGATTAAGATTGAATAAGATTATCAAGCTTGATTCAGAGCATTATATAGTGTCCTCTCATTCGGGACTTTATTTTCTTAACAGGAAGTTTGAGATATTGAGTGTCTTAAGTAAAGGAGAAACTATAAGTGATGTAAGATATAATGTGTCTACTAAACATCTTGAAATAGCGGGAACGGATAATATTATATTATTGCAAGATAATGATCTGTATAATAAGAGTCAGTTTGCAAATCTTTATTTACGCTCTGTCTCTGTTAATGGAGAAATATTGACTGCTGATGGCTATAATAATTATATAAAGCAGTCGATACAGTATGCTGATAAAATTTTATTGTCACCTAATGACAATAACTTGAATATAGTTCTCTCTTGTATTTTGTATAATAAGTTGTTGTCTACTTGTATTTATTATAAGATGGAAGGGATTGAAAGCAAGTGGAATAAAATGTCAGAGTCTGATACTTCAATTAGTTATAATGGTATACCTGCAGGTGAATATAAGTTAAGGATAAGGGTACAGAGCATTGATAATATCAGTAATGAAAGGATTTTGGTAATAGAAAAATCTGAATTTTGGT
Source organism: Phocaeicola sp. (assembly GCA_029257865.1). Lineage (GTDB taxonomy): Bacteria > Bacteroidota > Bacteroidia > Bacteroidales > Bacteroidaceae > Phocaeicola. Next base: position 299 of record JARIAN010000152.1, on the reverse strand, counting down.
ATAAAACCAAACAGGCTTTTTTCTTGTACATAATAATCGTGTTGGCTTTTGTTGTATATTTAATTCTCAAGATAAAGAGTAAGGAGAAGATTAAATATTTCAATAAAGTTCAGCAAATAGAGGAAGAGACAAAGTTGGAGGTGTATAATCAGAAGTTACGATTCATAACTAATATATCGCACGATCTTAAGACTCCACTTACTTTGGTATTGTCTCCTCTTAATGATATGGTAGGTATGCCTGATATGCCAGACAAGTTCAAGCCAAGACTTCATTCTATGATACTTAATGGTAATAAT
>JARIAN010000151.1 GCA_029257865.1 Phocaeicola sp. | reverse complement strand
AAGTCATCATTCTCAAAATTGTTTCGGTATGTCTGTTCCGAGAAACATCCATATCGTCCCATTTGCAGGAAATTGATGCGGTCAGGTATAGCCATGAACAATTTTATTGCATCCATGAATACTTTCTTGAAAGATTTGCTTATATTTACAACAGATTAGAGAGCATTCCTGCACTCGGATTGGTATTGCATAAGGAGTGATTCTTTAGTCATAATTAAAAGTGGTAAGAGACTTCTAATTTACTAAATAATTAATGAATTATGCAATACTTTTCCTCTTAAATTTCAGTTGTCTAGCATATATTTATCATCCCTTTTCTTACTCCTTAACGATTCATTATTGACAGTATTTCAATGATCTCTTTAATGTAATTTTGAATCGGCTAACATCGATTCTATTGTTTAATTTTAATTTATCGGTAAAAATTTACCGAAGTATTGATTATATAGTATTAACTAAATATTATGAATTTAAAATTTACATTAGCTGGCTTTTTATTGAGCTTATTATGTTTTACTTCATGTTCTAATAATGATGATTTATTAGGTGAATATGATAATGTAATTTTTACGCGTTCAGCAATGAATATTGAACCTGTAGTAATAGATAAAGATACTGCAATGGTCTATTTCTCTAAGGTTCTGTCAAAGGCTGTTTATGAGCGTAAAGATGTCAGAGAATTTTTGAAAAAGGAGGCAATGGAAGAGTTTGACATGAATTCAGATGTGTTATTTGCTTTGGCAAGTAATAAAATGATTTCCAATCATTCTTTTCGTGATATTTTAGTATCTTACTCTTCTGAAGACACAATTGCTGCAATAGAGAAATCCGTTCCTTTATTGAATATACTCATACCAAGTTTTGATTTTTTTGACATTACTGTATCAAATTGGGACTGTAATGATTCAGAAATACCTGTAGCATTATCTAATGAAAAAGGTATGGGCCTTTATCTTGACGGAGTATTTGTAATGAATATCCCTAATGGAGAACTGCCGGACTTTCACACTATAGTAGTTAATGAAAATAGTAGAGTTATTGTTGAACATCCTAAGACTAGAAGTTCAGCCCCTAAGATTTCATTTATATCTCCTAATTACGACAAAAGCAGATTGAAAAACTACTCTAGCCGTTCTGCAAATAGAACCGCCGGACAAGTGGGAAGCAAAGCTATTGAAGCATATAAATTCTTTTACAAGGATGATGGTAGTAAAGAATCAAGAGCTTTTCAAAGGGATTATATTTATTACGGATTAACTCCAACTAATTCAAACGGACATTTTAATAAAAGCGTTACAGAATATATTAGTTTTATTGAAATAAACCCAATGGCATACTATAATATGTCAGATCAGAAAAAGTCAAAGACTTATGATGATCCAAGTATAATAAAAGGATCTGTATCACGTAAAAAACACGATTTTTCACCTGATGAACTAATAAAATTAATGTGGTCAGAAGGGGCATATAATTTTAGATTTGAAATTCTTTCTTCAAATAGTTCTCGTCCAACTGTAATATATATTCCTCTAAAACCAGCAGAAATATGGAATTTTAACTATAACAGATCATATAAACATAAAACTTGGTTTAGAAAAAAGAAATTTACATATAGCATAGACCCTCAAAAATTTACAGCAAAAAGAGTAGATTTAACACAAAACCAGATATCATTAGGGAAATGGGATCTTTCGCAAGAAGCTCTAGAACGTTATGTAAGCATTTTTGAAGAAGATAAATCAACTACTGAAGAATATTCAATAGAATACGAATTGACAAAATTGACTTCTGCAAAAGTAAATGGAGATCTTAAAATCGGTATAGGAACTGGAAAATCCGGTGAAGTAAGTTCTGAAATAAATACTTCTACAACAAGTAAAGAAACTAAAAAGTATTCATATACTCGAAAAGAGGAAGATGATGCCTTAGGAACTGCAAAAATTTTCTTCTATGATCCTATAATTGAATCGAAATCAGGTAACGATTATATTATTCGAACATATAATACTGGAGTAGTAACATTTGGTATAACTGTACAATGAAAAATAATAAAATAGCATATAAGAAAATATCAGTATGCTTAATATTTGTTTTAGGTCTTCTTTTATGTCATGCATGTTCAAAAGATAACCCTAATTTGAATATTATCCGCGTACAAGTAGAAACTAATTCTGATGAACCTGTTAGAATTTATGGAATTAAAGATAGTGGAGAAACTGGAGTTGTTATAAAAAAGAATTATGACAATACATTCGAGTTGGAAAATGAAATCTTTTCAATAGAAGCAAGATGCAAGGATGAAAATACCTTAATAACAATTAATGTTTGGGTAAATGGAATACTTAAGAGTAATGTATCTGGAAATAAATATTTGACTACTGGAGATATATCATTATTATAACCTAATTTCCGCAAATTATCTCGACTCTCGTGTTATAAAATGGATATTTTGTAAAAATCCCGAATCTCAATGTTCCATATATAACATGAGAGTCTGTTTGATCTTTTTTAAGCACATCTTCCCCTTACCCCATAAAGCGACTTGAGATAATACGCCATACAACCCATAAAAGAAAGGAATCAGTCACTTGCATTGAAGACTTTTGCATAAGCCGGGTTAACGGTATAGATGTTCAGTCCGTACTCTCTGGATGTTTTAATCCATTTGGCCGGGACGGAAATGAATTTGAATACGAAAGTCCTGATACGACTCGTTGTAGATAGTCCGAATTCCTTTACGTTCATTCTTTTGATAATCGTCTTGTAGAAGTTTCTTATAAGCGCAGTCATCAGCAGATAGACCGTGTTTTCTGCCATGAATGACTTTGGCAGTCGTTTCCAGCCGAATCCGTTGTTCATGTCGTCAAAGATTATATGATTTCCTTGAGACAGGAGACGTATAGGTTATGTTTGAGGTAGTCAATTCCTTTATG
>JARIAN010000135.1 GCA_029257865.1 Phocaeicola sp. | reverse complement strand
TGTCAAGATACTTCATTACGAACGCGGTTTTTATGTGCTTTACGAGAAGCGTCCTGTCATGGGAAAGTTCAAGAAACCTGTGTTTGATGAGGTTTCCAAATGTTACCGAATTCAATGGTCGGACATGGCCTATCTTACGGAAAGCATCGTAGTGGACAGGCAAATCCGAGTATGACGGTTCGGACAAGAAGGATGATGATAAGGCTGATGGTGACGCAACCAATGGCAATACCTCCTCCGATAAAAAACTCAGCAGTGAACAGATTTTTCTCAGGGCATTTTTATTTTATCGGCTGAAAACAGCCGATAAAATTGTTGTGTTGTAAAAATAGAATGATTATTGGTATTTTAAACAGTTGCTTTCAACTTCCATACCAATCATCAACTCAGATTTTTTTCAGTTCCTGATAAAGGCGTTGCACCGGCAGTCCCATCACATTATAATAAGAACCCTTCAGTCCGGTGACTCCTATGAAACCAATCCATTCCTGTACACCATAAGAGCCGGCTTTGTCCATGGGCTGGTATTTCTCTACATAAAACTGAATCTCCTCTTCGCTCAGTGTGCCGAAGGTCACTTCGGTAACGGAGGCAAAGCTGTGTTGAAACTCGGCTGTAGTAATGCAGACTCCAGTGATGACTTGGTGGGTCTTGCCGGAGAGTTGGTGCAACATCTTGCAGGCGTCTGCTACATCTTTAGGTTTCCCAAGTACACATCCGTCGATATAAACAATGGTATCGGCGGTGATGATTAGCTCATCTTTCTGCATGGAAGGACGATAGGTGTCTGCTTTTTTACGGGCAATGAATACCGGGATTTCTTCACCATTCAGTGAGTCAGGGTATGATTCATCGATGCCCGGTAAAATCTTTATTTCATAATCCAGTCCCAAGCCTGTGAGCAGTTCGCGGCGGCGAGGTGAGTTGGAAGCCAGTTTGATTTGGTATTTCTGTAAATTGTCTAAAATCATTTTTTGAATATTGTTTAAAACGGTTGGCATGAACGATTACCAGCCAAATGCTTTTTCCTTTTCCATCCATTTTCCTTGAGCCTTCAAGACTTGCTCTACCACATCTCTGCCGCAGCCATATCCTCCGTTGCGGTGAGAAATATATTTGCATATGGCCTTGATTTCGGGTGCGGCATCGGCAGGGCAACAAGGAAGTCCTACCAGGCGGAGCACCTCATAGTCGGGGATATCATCTCCCATATAAAGCACTTCTTCCGGTTTCAGTTGGTATTTCTCCACCAGTTCGGCATATTGCTGAGTCTTTACAGCGGCTCCCAGATAGACATCCTTGATGCCGAGCCCTTCGTAGCGCATACGTACAGATTCGGTCTTTCCGCCTGTGATGATGGCCACATGCAGTCCGCATTTCACAGCCAACTGTAAAGCGTATCCGTCTTTGATATTCACTGTACGCATAGGTTCACCGTTAGGGTGGAGCGTAATGGTTTCGGCACTGAGCACTCCGTCGACATCGAAAATGATGGCACGGATTTTGGTCAAATCATAATTTATCATATCACTTATTTGTTTTTATCGGATGAAAATTGATGGATGCTATGGCTTATCTGCTCGTACATAGCAGCCAGTTCCGGTTCCTCGGCAAGCATATTCAGATGGCGGTCCATCACATTTCGGTCGTTGCGCTTGGCAGGTCCGGTCTGTGCTTCTACCGGCGACACCTGATGGACCTTGCGCGCCGTTTCGTCGATGAGCGGAAACATTGCTTCGAAAGGTAGGCCGTGTTGCTGGAGAATCTTGTTTGAAATGGCATACATCTGATTAGAAAAGTTACAGGCGAAGACCGCTGCAAGGTGTAAATATTTCCGTTGTTCCGAAGATGCTTCATAGGCTTTTGCTCCGGTAGATTCAGCCAGTTTCTGGAGCAAAGGCACATCTTCTTGACGGTTTGCTTCGATAAAGAAAGGAAGATTTTGAAAAGAGAGCGCCTGCTGTTTGCTGAAAGTCTGCATAGGATAGAGCACACCATAGCGTGAGGCTTTCCCCTCCCATATACCCATCGGTACGCTTCCGGCTGTGTGTACAAACAGGGCTTCCGGGTTTTTGGAGCCGATGGCAGGAAGTATTTCTTCAAGTACGGCATCTTTGACAGACACAAGGTATAAGTCGGCTTGTGTGCTTATCTCTGCCAAAGAGGTTACATAGCTGCACTGTAAGATTTCCGCCAGTTCCGAAGCCGACTCTTGAGTCCTGCTGAATACTTGGATAATGGAATATCCCGCTTGTTTTAAAGCCTTTCCCAAATGGGTGGCAACGTTTCCGGCTCCTATCAGTGAGATGCGGTTGATGGTATTCATAAATTTGTAATTTTCAATATTGATTGACATGTACTTTCTCCCACAACAGGTCGTTTTCATTGAATGGCTTCTTGGTTCCGTCTTTATGGCCGAAAGCTATGATGGACAACACTTGCAGTTGGAGAGGAATTTGAAGAATACCTCTTACATATTCGTCGGAAGGCATTCCTGTAGCAGTGAACCGTTCCCGAATCTGCACCCAGCAGCTTCCCAACCCGAGGTCTTCGGCTTGAAGTTGCATCATAATAGAAGCCACAGATGCATCTTCAATCCACACGTCGCTAGCCAACGGGTCGGCCACTACCACAACAGCCAGTGCAGCATTGGCCAGCAGTGCTGCTCCATGCTCCTTGCATCGTGAGAGTTTGTCGAGCGTTTCCTTTTGGTCAACAGCGATAAATTGCCAACTGTTGGAGCGCTTGGAAGTGGGAGCCATAAGGCCGGCCTTCAAGATGGTCACTACCTCTTCCTGCGATAACTCTTGAGACGTATATTTGCGTGTGCTACGTCGTTGTTTGATTAATTCGTTGAAGTTTTCCATAATTATAATCCTATAAAGCGGATAGCCGGCTGGCTATCCTTGATTGAAAAATGGTTTTGCGGTAAGATTTAGAAACACTCTCTTCGTCTGAACTCAGCACATACCACAGCAGTAGCTACCGCTACATTGAGCGATTCGCTAGTAGGTCTGCCTTCCGGGAAATTCGGTATCAGAATGCGTCGGTTGATAAGGGCGGCAATGGAGTCGCTCACTCCTTTTCCTTCATTTCCCATCACAATGATGCCGTTGGGCTGGAGTTCCTGTCGGTAGATGTTTTCTCCATCCAGGAAAGTGCCGTAGACAGGTATTTGGGCAGCAGCTGCATTTCGGATGACTGTATGCAAGTCGCAATAGTGCAAATTGACACGTGCCACAGCTCCCATCGTGGCTTGGACGGCTTTCGGATTGAAGATGTCGGCAGTGCCGGCAGAGCATAAGATATGTTCGATGCCAAACCAGTCGGCAATTCGTACAATGGTTCCCAAGTTGCCAGGGTCTTGCACGTCATCGAGTGCCAAGCACAGAGAATGGTTCAACACTTCTGGATGGAAGTTGCTTTGTGGCTGTTCGAAGACCGCCAGCACTTCCTGAGGTGTTTTCAGCAGACTGGCTTTCGACAGTTCCTCATGGCTTACCGGGATGATTTCTTCAGCCTGTAGATGAGGCTTGTTCTTTAGCCAGTCTTCAGTGGCAACAATCAGTTTGCAAGGGAAGCATCCCAGCAAGTCACCCACCAGTTTATTTCCTTCCGCAATGAAAGCCTGTGCCTCCTTGCGGTTCTTCTTCAGTTCTAGCGAACGGATATACTTTATCTTGTTTTTACTGAGCATCGTTAGTATGAATATAAATGATATAACAGAATGAATACAAAGCTAAGAAGATATTTTCAATTATGCAGCAATCTTTCTTATAGATAATGAAAAATATGCCTATATTTGTCTGTATAAAAGAGATTATAGTATGGAACAGAAAAATCAACTCCTAAACAGTTATACGCAGAAAGACAATGGGATGAATTTTTATATTCACACCTTGACTTCCGAGAATGAATTGAAAGACATCCATCGTCACGACTTCTTCCAGATTATATTGATGGAGCAAGGCGAAGCGCATCATGCCATCGATTTTTCGGAATATACCATGCATTCTCAGTCTGTATCGGTGGTGTTCCCCCGACAAATGCATCGGTTGAGCCTGTCGAAAGATGCACGTGCTACGATTGTCCTGTTTGATGAAACGGTCTTTTGTGCAGAGATGCTGCGTAACGAACTGAAAGACTATAACATCAATCTTCAGAAGAAAATCAATCATATATCACTGAGTGCGGAGCCTGAGGTCTTTGAGCAGTTGCTGGAATTGGTGGAAAATATCCGTGCGCTGCAAGTGGAACTTAATCCGCTGCGTAAGATGCAAGTGAAACTGACCATCAAGATTATGCTCTTGAAAATTATCGACTCTTACTCCGATTCGGAGTCCTTGTCGCTGAACGAGAGTGACACCTCTTTATATATACAGTTTCGCGAAAAAGTAGACTCCAATTATCAGAACCAGCGCAAAGTAAACCGGTATGCAGATGAACTGGGCGTGTCGGTCAAGAAACTGACAGCCGTTTGCCGTCATTATTGCGGATTGTCTCCATTAGAGGTCATCCACGAGAAACTGTCTTTGGAACTGAAGAAAGTGCTGGCCTTGGATGATATTAGTTTTAAGGAAGTAGCCTTTGAGTTTGGTTTCTCTTCCCAGTCGGCTCTTAACAAGTATATTGAGCAGAAGTTCGGTCTGACTCCGCTGGCATTGAAAAATGAACTGAAAGTGGTGGCCAAGAAAAAATGATTCTTGTATTCGGGCTGCAGAGCAGAATATACGTGGAGGATGCATCATTATTAAGTGGCGTATCCTCTTTTTTGTCGGTGTCAGATTTTTTTTATAATTCATTTTTTTGGTTTATTTTTGTACCTGAAATAGAACAATTACCCATAACATCTTGTAATGAAAGTACATAGATTCCTTTATATAAGCCAGATTTATCTTTTGGTGCTGCTTGCTGGCTGCTCTGTCAACAAGTTCATCCCTCAGGGGGAATATCTGCTGGATGAAATTAAGATAGAGTCGGACAATAAAGACGTGAAGCCTTCTAATTTGCTTCCTTATATCCGTCAGACAACCAATGCCAAATGGTTTAGTTTGGTGAAGATACCGATGTATATCTATAGTGCTTCGGGAAAAGACTCAACCAAGTGGATAAATCGTTTGTGGCGACGCCTCGGCGATGCTCCCGTCATCTATGATGCTGAACTGGCTAAAGAAACCAAGTATGAAATAGGTAAGGCTGTACAGAATATGGGATACATGGGGGCGGATGTTATGGTAATCGAGAACTTTCATAAAAACAGAGTGAAACTAACTTATCAGATAAAGACGGGTGTGCCTTATGTTATCGGTGCGATGAACTATGAGATTGATGATAAGGGCATAAACGATCTTTTTCGTGACGACTCTTTGCAGATAAAGCTCAATTCGGGCATGAGGTTTGATGTCAACAGATTGGACCAGGAGCGCTTGCGCATTACTCAGGAACTTCAAAATCGTGGGTATTATTTTTTCAACAAGGATTATATCACATTTTCGGCGGATACGATATCTGGAAGAAAAGAGATTGACCTGACGATGAAGATAGCTCCTTTTCAACGTCAGGGGGATATGTATCCTTCTGCGCATCGGCAGTACACCATTCGCAAAGTGAATTATCTGCTGGATTCTGATTTCTCATCTTTATCGCTTCAGGAATTCAACAAGATGCAGCACCAGCAGCGCAACGGGCTTAATTTCTATTATGAAGGCAAGCCGTTTTTGCGTCCTGGTGTGTTGGACAATAGCAACTACTTGTCTGCCAATCAGCTTTATCGTGAGGATGATGTGCAGAAAACCTATTCATCTCTTGGGCGGCTGAACATCGTAAGATATTCCAATATCCGTTTTCGGGATGTATTGCAAAATGATTCAGCCTATCTGGATGCTTATATTGCTTTGTCAAAGAATAAGAACAAGTCTCTTTCTTTCGAAATAGAAGGTACGAACTCTGCCGGTGACTTGGGTGCGGCAGCCTCGGTCACTTTCAATCATCGCAATTTATTTAAGGGCTCAGAGTCTTTTATGCTGAAGGCAAGAGGGGCTTATGAAGCTATAACCGGTCTAGAAGGCTATGCAAACAGTAATTATACAGAATATGGTGTAGAGAGCAGTTTGAGCTTTCCTGAGTTTATGTTTCCTTTCCTCTCTTCCAACTTCAAGCGTAAAATCAAGGCGACATCGGAAGTAAGCATCAAGTACAATTGGCAGATTCGTCCCGAATTTGAACGCACATTGGCAGCAGCAGCATGGAGCTATCGCTGGACACGAAGAGGGAAAGCTACCCATCGTTTTGATTTGTTGGATATCAACTATATCTATATGCCTTATATATCTTCTGCGTTTGTCGATTATTTGAATAGGATGGATGAACTGAACCCGTGGTTGCGCCATAGTTATGAAGATTTGTTTATTGTCAGAATGGGTTATACGTATACTTATAACAGTTCTGGTGCAGCTTCGCTCAAGACGGCGCGCAGGAATTCTTATTCTATCCGTCTGAATATAGAGGAGTCGGGAAATCTGCTGTATGGCATTTCAAAATTGGTTCATGCGCGGAAGAGCAAGGGCCGTACTTATCAGTTGGCCAATATCAATTTTGCCCAATATGTGAAACTGGACTTCGACTTTGCTAAGAATTTTATGATTGACGAGCGTAACTCGCTGGTCTTTCATTCAGGAATAGGGGTGGCGGTGCCTTATGGAAACTCCAAGAGCCTTCCTTTTGAAAAACTTTATTTCTCGGGAGGAGCAAACAGTGTAAGGGGATGGAAAGTGCGCACGTTGGGGCCGGGTGGCTATCGTGGTGACAGCAATTCCATTGGTTATGTAAACCGTACAGGAGACATCAAGTTGGACTTGAACTTAGAATACCGTACTTTCCTTTTCTGGAAATTGAACGGTGCTTTGTTTATCGATGCCGGAAATATTTGGAATCTCCGTTCTCAAGGTGTTTTTAGCGATGGCGTGTTCCGTTTCAATCGTTTTTATAAACAATTGGCCATGTCTTATGGATTGGGAATCCGTTTCGACCTCGATTTTTTGATTCTACGTTTCGATGGAGGTATGAAGGCAATCAATCCGATGGCAAGTGGTCGCGACCGATATCCGATTGCATCTCCAAATTTCAAACGTGATTTTGCTTTCCATTTTGCAGTAGGTTATCCGTTCTAAAAAATTCCGGAGCAAGGAAACTTATGTAAAAACGGTTGTCATTTGTTGGCTATATGTCTGAAATGAGTTATTTTTACAGATGATTAAATCAATTTGTAATGGCTATCCGACTTACCACATACGAGCAATCAGAGAAAATTCCTCTTCTTCCGGGAGAGAATATCTTTCATTCTGTAGAATTGTTCAAAGTGTTGGAGCAGACTCCCGGCTATCATCCGGTGCTGCTGGTGGCATTTTGGAAGAATGAACCAATAGGTAAACTGCTTTGCATTACGCGAGGCAGTTCGCATCTGTTCCCATTGGGGACAAAGACCTATGTATATGGTACAGGTGAATACTTTAACTTGCCAGACTCATATAAGCCGGATGAAGTGTTTAATGAAATGCTGACCTATTTTACCCGGCATTTGAGTGGCGGGTCTTTTCTGATAGAATTCCGTAATTTGGAAGAGCCGCTTTTTGGCTATCGTTATTTCAGGCAGAATGATTATTTCCCGATTAAATGGTTAAGGGTGCGTAATTCGCTTCATCATGACAATATAGACAAGTGGATGAGTGCATCTCGTAAACGACAGATAGCTAAAGGCATCCATAATGGGGCGACTCTCTGTACGGCAACTTCAGACGCCGATGTGAAAGCTTTCTTTACTTTGCTGCGTAATTATTATTCACCCAAGATATATCGTTATTTGCCCGACCAACGTTTTTTCCTGGAACTTTTCAATAACTTTGGCGAGCAGTCGGCAGGAGGCATCTTCTTGGTAAAATATAAAGGGAAAATTATAGGTGGCTCGGTTTGTCTTTATTCCGGTACAACAGCCTATTTGCTTTTTTCTTGCGGTTTACGCAAGACCTATGCTAAACTCTATCCGGGAGTCTTGGCGGTATGGCAAGCCATGGAGCAAACAGCAGCATTAGGATTCCGACATTTTGAGTTTATTGACGCAGGCCTTCCTTTTCGTAAGTTTAGCTATCGTGATTTCATCCTTCGTTTCGGCGGAAGGCAATTTAGTAGCCGCCGGTGGTTTAAAGTGAGATGGAACTGGCTGAACCATCTGCTGATTAAGTTGTATGTATGATATAAGAAGGGCAGGGAAGAAATAACAAATCTGTGTGTGAAGGAATGAAAAAATATCGGCTCCTCTTAAATTAATTGCAGAAAGATTTCTTTATTCAGTTCATTTTTCTTTTCTTTGTGAGAGTGATATGAAACACAATTGAATTTAATACCAATAAAAAACAACAAAAAATTATGAAAATTTCTCACATTGAACATCTAGGAATTGCTGTAAAAAGCATCGAAGAAGCCCTTCCTTATTATGAAAATGTACTTGGCTTGAAATGCTATAATATAGAAACAGTAGAGGACCAGAAGGTAAGAACCGCTTTCTTGAAATGTGGTGAGACCAAACTTGAATTGCTGGAGCCTACCAGTGAGGATAGTACCATTGCTAAATTTATAGAGAATCGTGGTATGGGCGTGCATCATGTGGCTTTTGCTGTGGAAGATGGCGTGGCAAATGCATTGGCTGAAGTGGAAGAAAAAGGTCTTCGCGTAATTGACAAGGCTCCCCGAAAAGGAGCGGAAAACTTGCATATCGCTTTCTTGCATCCGAAGTCAACAATGGGAGTGCTGACTGAATTGTGTGAAAAATAAAGATGAAAAGAGGTTCGTTATGGGTAAAAATAGTTTACTTAAGCGAATTTGCTCTTCTCTTGTCTATTAACTGATAAAATCTTTAATACCATGAGTAACCAACTTGAAAAAGTAAAGGAACTGATTGAACTGCGTGCCCAGGCTCGTTTGGGAGGCGGTGAAAAAGCAATTGAAAAACAACACGCAAAAGGTAAATATACAGCTCGTGAACGTATTGCCATGTTGCTCGATGAAGGCAGTTTTGAAGAAATGGATATGTTTGTGGAGCACCGTTGCACCAACTTCGGAATGAACAAGAAACATTATCTGGGAGATGGCGTAGTAACAGGATATGGTACGATTGACGGCAGATTGGTATATGTGTTTGCACAAGACTTTACCGTTTCGGCAGGTTCGCTGTCTGAAACCATGTCTTTGAAAATCTGCAAGGTGATGGATATGGCCATGAAAATGGGTGCACCTTGTATTGGTATCAATGATTCGGGGGGGGCGCGTATCCAGGAAGGTATTAATGCTTTGGCTGGTTATGCGGAAATCTTCCAGCGTAATATTTTAGCATCGGGGGTGATTCCTCAGATTTCGGGCATCTTTGGTCCTTGTGCCGGCGGTGCTGTCTATTCTCCGGCATTGACAGACTTCACTTTGATGATGGAGGGTACTTCTTATATGTTCCTTACCGGTCCGAAAGTTGTAAAGACTGTGACTGGTGAAGATGTGACACAGGAGAATCTGGGAGGCGCAAGTATACATTCTACCCGTTCGGGAGTTACTCATTTTACAGCTTCTACCGAAGAGGATGGCTTGATGATGATTCGTAAACTGTTGAGCTATATTCCGCAGAATAACTTGGAAGAGCCTCCCTATGTAGATTGTACCGATCCGATAGACCGATTGGAAGATTCGCTGAACGACATTATTCCGGATAGTCCCAATAAGCCTTATGATATGTATGAGGTAATAGGTGCCATTGTGGATAATGGAGAGTTCTTGGAAGTGCAGCGCGATTTTGCTAAGAATATCATTATTGGCTTTGCCCGATTCAATGGACAGTCGGTAGGTATTGTGGCTAATCAGCCTAAATTCTTGGCTGGAGTGCTCGATTGTAATGCTTCACGCAAGGGGGCGCGTTTTGTTCGTTTCTGTGATGCTTTTAATATTCCTATTGTTTCATTGGTTGATGTGCCGGGATTCCTTCCAGGTACCGGTCAGGAATATAACGCTGTCATTCTTCACGGAGCTAAGTTGCTATATGCTTATGGCGAAGCTACGGTTCCAAAGGTTACTATCACTTTGCGTAAGTCGTATGGTGGCTCTCATATTGTAATGAGTTGCAAGCAACTTCGTGGCGATATGAACTATGCATGGCCTACTGCCGAGATTGCAGTAATGGGTGGTGCAGGTGCAGTGGAAGTGTTGTATGCTAAAGAGGCTAAAGAGGCGGCCGACCCTAAAGCATTTATGGCTGAAAAGGAAGCAGAATATACCAAATTGTTTGCAAATCCTTATAATGCGGCTAAGTATGGTTATATTGACGATGTAATAGAACCGCGCAATACTCGTTTCCGCATCATTCGTGCCTTGCAGCAATTGCAGACTAAGAAGCTGACTAATCCGGCCAAGAAACACGGTAATATTCCATTGTAGTTCAACCTTTTCTAAACTGAATGATTATGACTAGAAATAAAATAGGAATATTTCTTTCGCTGATGTTGGCGTTGGGCTTCAGCTCATGTGGCGAGCAGAAGCCTAACAGCAAACTGATCATTAATGAAGTGTTGGTAGAAAACCAGCATAATTTTCAAGATGACTACGGATTACATAGCGGATGGATTGAAATATTCAATAGGGCATATAGCAGTGCCGACTTGGCAGGGTGCTTGTTGAAAGTAAGTAGCCAACCGGGTGATACTGTGACTTATTTTATCCCTAAAGGGGATGTGCTTACTAATGTGAAGCCGCGTCAGCATACGTTGTTTTGGGCGGATGCTAATCCTCGTAAAGGGACTTTCCATACAAGTTTTGTCTTGAGCAAAACATCTGCCAATTGGATTGGTCTGTTTGATTCGGGTAAGAAACTACTGGATGAGGTGATTGTTCCTGCAGGTCTATTGGGTACTGACCAGTCGTATGCTCGCGTAAGTGACGCTTCGGATGAGTGGGAAGTGAAAAACGACCAAGGAGATAAGTATGTTACTCCAAGTACCAACAACAAGACTTTGGAGGCAAATCCAAAGATGGACAAGTTCGAACAGCATGACCCAATAGGAGTAGGTATGGCTATTTCTGCCATGTGTGTAGTGTTCTCCGGATTGATTCTGCTATATTTCTGTTTCAGTTTTGTGGGCCGTGCTTCTATTTCGATGCGTAAGCGGAATGCGATGAAGGCACATAATATTACAGATAGAGTAGAAGCCAAGGAAAAACAGTTGGGTGAGGCTTCTGGAGAAGTGATTGCAGCCATTACTATGGCATTGCATGAAACTCAGGGAGCAGACCACGATATGGAAGAGACTGTACTTACTATCAGCCGTGTGAAACGAAGTTATTCACCATGGAGTTCTAAGATTTATACTCTGCGTGAACCGCTTCATAAGAAATAACCTCTTAACGATTAATACTCATGAAAGAATATAGATATAAAATAAACGGCAACTTATATAAAGTAGTTGTTGGCGATATAGAAGAGAATAATGTACAGGTGGAAGTGAACGGAACTTCTTACACTGTAGAGTTGGAAAAACAGGCCAAGCCTAAAATTAAACCAGTAGTACGTACTGCATCTACTGCTCCTGCGCCTCCTCCAGTTGCAGCTATCAGCCGTCCTGCTCCTGTCAGCGGTGGCAAATCTGGTATTAAATCGCCGCTTCCTGGTGTAGTGCTTGAAGTGAAAGTAAAAGAAGGGGATATGGTGAAGCGCGGCCAGACCTTGTTGGTATTGGAAGCTATGAAAATGGAAAACGATATCAAATCGGATTGTGATGGAAAGGTAACTTCTATCTTAGTAAGCAAGGGTGAGTCTATTCTTGAAGGTACAGACCTTATAATCATTGAATAATTATGGGTGAATTTATTAGTTTCTTACAAAATAACTTGGTAGATTTTTGGACATATACCGGATTTTATAATGCCACACCAGGGCATTTGATTATGATTCTGATAGGTATTTTGTTCATTTATCTAGCAGTAGCCAAGGAATTTGAGCCGATGTTGCTTATTCCTATTGGCTTTGGTATGCTGGTTGGTAATATTCCTTTTAATATGGAAGCCGGATTGAAGGTCGGTTTGTATGAAGAGGGATCAGTTTTAAACATTCTCTATCAAGGGGTGACTTCCGGATGGTATCCACCGCTTATCTTCTTGGGTATTGGGGCTATGACTGATTTTTCAGCATTGATTTCTAATCCTAAGTTGATGTTGATTGGTGCAGCTGCGCAGTTTGGTATCTTTGGAGCCTATATGATTGCTTTAGCCATGGGTTTCGACCCGATGCAGGCTGCCGCTATCGGTATTATTGGTGGAGCGGATGGACCTACTGCCATCTTCTTGTCGTCTAAGCTTGCTCCTAATTTGATGGGGGCCATTGCTGTATCGGCTTATTCATACATGGCTCTTGTGCCGGTAATTCAGCCACCTATTATGCGTTTACTGACTACCAAGAAAGAGCGTTTGATTCGAATGAAAGCTCCTCGTGCAGTATCGCATACTGAGAAGGTAATGTTCCCAATTGTAGGGCTATTACTTACTTGTTTCTTGGTTCCTTCCGGTTTGCCTTTGTTGGGTATGTTGTTCTTTGGAAATCTGTTGAAAGAAAGTGGAGTTACTCGTCGTTTGGCAGAAACTGCCCGTGGTCCGCTGATTGACACTATTACTATTTTATTAGGATTGACAGTAGGAGCTTCTACTCAAGCTTCAGAGTTCTTAACATGGGATTCTATTAAGATTTTTGCATTGGGTGCTTTCTCTTTCGTGATTGCAACGACTTCGGGAGTGCTCTTCGTGAAGATATTCAATTTGTTCTTGAGTAAAGACAATAAGATTAATCCGTTGATTGGTAATGCAGGTGTATCTGCTGTTCCTGATTCGGCACGTATTTCTCAGGTAATTGGATTGGAATATGACCCTACCAATTATTTGTTGATGCACGCCATGGGTCCTAATGTTGCTGGTGTAATTGGTTCAGCTGTAGCTGCCGGTATTTTGTTAGGGTTCTTGATTTAAAGATTTAAATAGTTTTTTGTGAATAATGTCATGCATCTCGACTGCTTTCGGGTGGTTGGGGTGCATGTTTTTTATGAGAAAGATAAAAAAAGAGTGTCTGTGAGATGAATTCACACATTTTTTCGTATCTTTATGTCAGTCGAATAGAGGCAAATTTTAGGATAGATATCGAAAACTGTCTTGGAAAGAATTGCTTTTAGTTGGATGAACAGAATGATTAACCATTAAATTTTTTGAGTATGAATAATATTTCCGACATTACATTGCTTATAGCAGTCATAGCATTGGCTATGTGGCCTTTGGTGCTGTTTGTGCTTAAAATCATCAGTAAGAGAAAGAAGGAACGGATGCATTTAGACCGTATGACACGCAGTGAATTGGATGATGTGACTACACAGGAACTGGTTATACGGACTCTCAAGGAGATAGGATGTCAACCGGAAATCAATGAGGAAGGACATGTGTCATTTAAATATCAGGGTGATGATTTTTATATTGCAGCTGAGGAGGAAAACCGATTTATTATGATTTGGAATCCGTGGTGGGGCTCTATTTCTACAGATAATGAAGCACTTCCTTTCCTGAAGGAAATCATCAATCTGGCTAATGTGAATTCTTTAGTGACTACCGTGTTTATGGCTGATGATGATGAGAAGACTATCGGATTACATTCACACTGCCATACCTATTTTTCTCCTAATGAAGGTGACTTGGATGGGCACTTGAAGATGTTGCTTGACTACTTCTTTGACACCCATAATACTATTAAGGATGGCATGAACGAGCTGGGCGCAGCTGCCATCAAGGAAGAGCAGAACAAGGAACGGGTACGGGTGAAAGGATTTGCTGCTTATAAGGAAAATACGGTACCTATCGAAACGAAGAAAGAAAAGATTTCAGACGAAGGGGACAACCAAGAAAGAAAGGAGTGAACCCTTTTATAAAAAGCATAATTTGATATATGAAGAAAAATAAGATTTATCTAAAAGAGTGGATTCAGATTCATCCCTATGTAGCGGTACAGGCTTCGGATGACTATTTTGCGGAATTGAGTAATCGTCTTTATGAGCGGGTAGTTCTTGATGTACCAGATGAGTATCGACGTAAAATGGCATTGTATGCAGCTGCTTATTTGGAAGATTTGGTGTCAGGCTTGGGGCTTTGGAATAGTTTTATAGAGGAACACACCAAACTGTATGGGGCAAGATTGCCTTTTTACGAGGTGAAAGGAGATTATTTTGTAGGAGAACCTAATCTGTTTGATTTGTGTTTTATTATTTGGAACACATGGCAAAAAATGTTGTATCCTCATGATTATATCCATCCGATGATGCCGGAAATTCAAGAGCAGGCAGAAAAGTGGTTGCCTTTACTGGAAGAAGCGTATGAAGAGGCTCCTGAAAATGAAATGCTGACCGATTTTTTTAAGGCCCCTGGCAGTGAAGTTGAGGCTGACAGGAAGTTGACTTGGCTTTTTGGACATACCTATCTTACAGAACCAGCCATGTTACCTTACATTGCAAGGGTTGAAACATCCGATCGTTTCATTGTTCCTACAGGACCTTTGGCTTTATTTCTTCATGAGTGGATTGATTTGTTGTCGGATAATCAGGAATGGAAACAGGTGCGAGGGTTGTATTTCAAGAAGCCCTCTTTGCCGGCATCAGTAAGAGAAAAGAATCATGAGATGTATCAGAAATTTACGACCTATACTCAAGGGAATAAGTTGGTTTACCTGGAGGGATATGATGAGTTAAAACGTTTCTTGGTGGAAGTGATGAAATGGCAAGATGATGATAACCATACCTTGCCGGAGATGAAACAATTCCGCAACTTTATATTGATGATAAATGAGGAAAAAGGTATATTGCTTGCCAAGGATATATGTGAATATATTGCAGATTCAGCCAATCCGATGTATAATCAGAAAGAGGCACATCACCATGCCTTCCGTTTGTTGACAGAAGCAACCTTGTGTCCGCCGGACTTGTTGGATTATTGCATCCAACAAGAAAAACTACCCGATGCGGTGATTCCGGGTAGTGAGAATAAAGAGTTGATAAGACGGAATGCCGATTTCATCGCTCGCCATTCATTACTTTATTATTACAGAGGCGATTGATTAATCAGATAGGCTTTGCAAACGAAAATCCTGTGAAACAGTTTTTTATAAGTTTCACAGGATTTGCTTTTATTTATTGAAGAGCTCAAAGGTGAATTTGCATCCGGCAGAAGTAAATTTACCATTCTCATTACCGATAAATACACCAAAGTCAAAGATGTGCGTACCAATGCCATACCCTAGTTCAAAGTATGGGTTAAGATGTGGCATAAAGAGCAGCCCGGCGTAGATTCGTTCTTTTTGAATCCATGAAAGCATTTTTGATACTGGATAGAGTAGCAGGAAAGGAGTTTCATAGGTGATATTTCCTCGGAAATAATTCTTCGAGGCATTATACCATCGTCCGTCCAGCATTTGGAATGTACCTCCAATATCGTCGTTCCATCCTTGTGGCAAGTTCCTATTGGCGAAATCTACATAGTCTACAAAATACATATCTTCTTTATGTGTGAAGAAACCTCCCCCGATATGGTATGCAATAGTATGTAAGTGGCGCAGGCGTATACGTTGTTCAGCCGAAAGTTCCATTCGTCCATATTCTCCAGAATCCTTTATCCATTTGATGCCGTGTTCGTAATCAAGAGTAAAAGTAGGGAAATATGAGCCTACATTAATCTTTCTATTCCCATTTATATAATAGTGCATATACGGGGTCCATTCTAATCTTATTCTTGGTGCAAAACTATTGTACCTCAATCTCACCCGTTCGGCTACTTCTTTTGAAGGTCTTGCCATTCTACGCCAGTGCATTGAGATACCGGTCCAAAGGTTGAGGCCGTTAGTGATTTCAATGTTGTGTGATAAGTTTAGATAAGTATCTTTAAAGTAGTCCAGTTGCATTTTTTCAAAATCGATTACACTATCTTGCTTTTCTTTGAGTTGGTCTAATACCACACTGCTGTAAATTCGGTTACCATTACCCACATTGATACTAAATTTACCGTTTTTAATAGGCTGATATACAAATTCTCCATCCAGTGAAGCATAAAGTTCTTTTTTGGTGAAGTTGTAACCGATTTTCGGTACGATGTGGAGAAGCTTGCCATCATGAAACAGTTTGTTATACTTGAATTCTTGTCGATAAGAAAAACCTTTTCGATGGCTGTAGCTGATTAATAGAGGGTTGATGATAGGAGAACACGTGACGCTTCCAATTTTTGACATGTCGATGTCGTAGCTGCTGATGAGCGCATCACCTACCTGACCGATATAGGTCCAACTTTTTTTTCGTTTTGTTTCCGTAAATGGGATACTGTCCAGAAGGTTGTTTTGTTTCCTATTATAGAAGTCGGTATATAATTTCTCTTCATAATCAGTAAGAGGGAGTGGCCTGATGCGGTTGAAAGAATCTCGGTGCTGTACCATCCGGCTGGTATCACAAGTAAGCACATAAGAGTTAGACAGGTTTAGTCTTTTCTTTTCCGCTTTTTCCTTTTCCAGCAGCGATTCGTCATTCTTTAACAGGATGATGTCTTTATATTTCATCCATCCGGTATAATTCATTTCAAGATGATTTTTCAGAAAGGAGAAGTTAAGGTTCAGGTTAAAGAATTGCGGCAATAGTTTTTCTTTGTCAGCAGTTCCCATCTTCATATCCACCTTAAATTTTATCAAGTCATATTTCCCTTCAAATTCAATATAGCGCAGGCTCCAGTCTTTTTCTGCAATCCAAAATGAACCATCAAGCAATTGAGTGCTATGGTAGCGTGGAATAAATCGGATTTTGAAAATTTGTCCGTTCTGTCGGTATGCTATTGAGTCGAGCAAATAAGTATAATGTATGCGGTTTGACTTGTTGAGAGGTGACAATACTTTGTCTTCCATTACGCTTGGATTGTATATGTTGAATTTCAGAAAATCTATTACATCGAAAAAACGTCCGTTTCCTCCCGGAAAAGTACTGGCAATGGCACGAATCTTTCGGTCATAGATGCGTGGATAAGTGAATTGTAGTTCGCTAAGAGATTCATAGACATATTCGTTGACACCTTTTTCCAGGCGGAACATTGACGGGAGGTACTTGATAATTCGGTTGCGTTTATGGATGTGCATATTCCCTTTTAGATAAAGGTCGGCATTGAAACCTTGCACCTTTGTTGCATAGATTTCTGCTTGCTTAAAGATATTGTCCAAAATCGAATCGGTAATATATGGCTTGAAGAGTATAACGGCAGGATTGCCTTTGGCTGTTTCCGTAGGCGCAATAGTCAGCCATAAAAGCAATACCCATATATGGCAGATGTATCTTATGTAGGATTTATATTTTCTCATAATGAGGGCAAATATATAACAAATACACATTCAAATAGTGTTTTTTTTAACTACATCATCGAAAAATCTATTTATTTATGTTATCTTTGTGCTACAAAACATGGTTTTATAGCATTTATGGTCAAAAAAGAATTAACAGAGAGCGAGATTGCCGAATGTATACCAGATTTATGGCAGCCTTTAACTGATGCGCAACGAGATTATCTTGCGCAGAATTTTTCAATACAAAAATACAAGAAAAACGAGACCATTTACTGCGAAGGGGAAACACCTATGTATTTGATGTGTCTTTTGAGCGGTAAGGTAAAAATCTATAAGGATGGAGTAGGCGGTCGCTGTCAGATTATTCGTGTGATAAAAGACAAGGAATATTTTGCTTATAGGGCTTATTTTGCAGAAGAGAATTTCGTAACAGCTGCTGCTGCTTTTGAACCTTGTACGATTTGCTTTATTCCTATGAAGGTTATCGTGGCATTGATTCAGGAAAACTCTGATTTGGCGATGTTTTTCATTAAGCAACTTTCCAAAGATTTGGGTATTTCAGACGAACGCACTGTAAACCTTACGCAGAAGCATATCCGTGGGCGTTTGGCTGAATCATTGCTTTTCTTGCGGGATACATATGGAGTAGAAGAAGATGATTGTACGTTGAGCATCTATCTTTCAAGAGAAGATTTGGCTAATCTCTCTAACATGACTACCTCAAATGCTATCAGGACACTGTCTAATTTTGCGGCAGAGAATCTGATTATCATTGATGGTAGAAAGATTAAGTTGATAGATATGGAAAAGCTAAAGAAGATAAGTAAAATCGGATAGTATAGTCTTCAAGTAGAAATGAAACAGTTAATAGTTAGATAGATTGAAAATGCCCTGTCAAAATCCTGAAACGAATTTGGCAGGGCATTTATTTTTTGCTTTTTCCATGTTGATTACTCAAAGCGGATAGACTTGACAGGATGTATCCTGCTGATAAGATAAGATGGTGCAATCAGCACTATTACAGAAATTGTTAAGGTGCAGACATTAAGCAGTAGCCATATTCCAAAATTCAATTCAATAGGTACAGCCGATATATAATAAGTTTTGGCATCCAGTTTCATCGGCTCAAAGAAATATTGAATGAAGCAGATGCTCAGTGCTATAAGGTTTCCCCACAACATCCCTTTCCTTATTAGAAAGATTGATAAAGTAAGGAATATTTTCTGGATAGCCCAGTTGTCGGCTCCTAATGCTTTGAGTACTCCAATCATATTGGCTCGTTCTAAGATGATAATCAGTAAGCCTGATACCATTGTAAATCCGGCTATGCCTATCATCAATATCAGAATAACCCAAATGTTGATGTCCAACAAATCTAGCCATGCGAAAATCTGAGGGTAGACCTCTTGTACTGTGCGTGAATAGAAACGGGTAGATGGAGTATCTTGCGTATGATTTGTTAAGGTGCCAATCAAATATTCATTGACTGTTTCTGCTTCATTGGGCCGGGTAAGGTTGATTTCAATCCCCCCCACCAATGAGGAACTCCAGTTGTTCAAACGCTGTACGGTATGCAGGTCAGTTATCAGGAACAATTCGTCGTAATTTGAAAAGTTCGATTGGTAGATGCCGGTTACAGTCAGTCGGCGCGCCCTGATTTTATTCTCCAGATAATAAGTGTTCAAGTAATCGCCTACTTTTAGGTGCAGTTGGTCGGCAATTGTTTTCGATATCAAGACTTTCCAGCTGCTTACGGAGTCTGTGAATGCCGGTATTTCACCTTCTATCAGATGATTTTTGAGAAAGGACAAGTCATACTCTTGAGCAATTCCTTTTAGAACCATTCCTTGGAAATTAGATTCTGTCATAATCATGCCCGGCTTGATTGCATATCGCTGGACTTGCTTGACACCCTCTAGCTTTTTCAAGGTCGATAAGATACTGTCATTTCCAAGTATTGGAGCGCTTTGATTGGTTTGAGCTTCAGTCTGATTGGTAATGAGGATATCGGCGCTTAGTCCTGTGACCTTATTTTTTACCTGTTGCTTAAATCCGATAACAACTGCAACAGATATAATCATCACCGCCAGTCCGATGGCTATTCCTGCAATAGCGATACGGACTGCCGGTTTAGAAACCTCTTTTCCCCCTTCATTGCTTTTATAAATCCGGTGGGCTATGAATAATTTCCAGTTCATAGATTATTCGTCAACTCGTCCGGGATAGGCTTCCAAAGCCTTTTTTAAGATGCACAATGCTCTCACCAAGGCTTCTTTTTTCAAGACATACGCCACACGCACCTCATTTCTCCCAGCTCCAGGTGTAGTATAAAATCCAGCGGCAGGTGCCATCATAATGGTTTCACCCTCATAGTTGAATTCTTCAAGACACCATGCGCAAAACTTTTCAGCATCGTCTACCGGAAGTTTGGCTACTGTATAGAAGGCTCCCATAGGGATAGGAGAATACACTCCAGGTATGCGGTTCAGTCCGTCAATCAGGCATTTTCGGCGTTCTACATATTCGTCGTATGTCTCTCTTGAATATTCCTCCGGTTCGTTCAATGATGCTTCGGCGGCTATCTGTCCAATCAATGGAGGACTCAAGCGGGCTTGGCAGAACTTCATGACTGCTTTTCTGATTTCTGCATTTTTGGTAATCAAGGCTCCGATACGGATGCCACATTCAGAATAGCGTTTAGATACAGAATCAATCAGCACCACATTCTGTTCGATACCTTCCAGGTGACAGGCAGATATATAAGGTGAGCCGGTATAGATAAATTCACGATATACTTCGTCAGAAAAGAGGAATAGGTCGTATTTTTTCACCAAGTCCCTAATCTGGTTCATTTCTCGGCGTGTATATAAATATCCGGTGGGATTGTTCGGGTTGCAAATCAGGATACCTTTTGTCCTTTCATTGATTAGTTCTTCAAACTTTTCTACTTTAGGCAGAGAAAACCCTTCGTCTATGGTAGTAGTAACGGTGCGGATGACTGCTCCGGCAGAAATGGCAAAGGCCATGTAGTTGGCATAGGCAGGTTCCGGTACAATAATTTCGTCGCCCGGGTTCAAGCAGCTCATAAAAGCAAAGAGTACCGCCTCAGAGCCCCCTGTGGTGATGATGATATCGTCAGCATTCAGGTTGATGTTATATTTCTTGTAATAGCCTACAAGTTTCTCCCGATAGCTGCGGTAGCCGGCACTCGGACTATACTCTAGAATTGTGCGGTCAATGTTGCGTATGGCTTCTAATGCAGCTTTAGGGGTAGGAAGGTCCGGCTGGCCAATGTTGAGGTGATACACATGTATGCCTCTTTCCTTGGCAGCTTCTGCTAGAGGTGCCAGTTTTCTGATAGGCGATTCCGGCATTTGGTTTCCACGAATTGATATTTGTGGCATAAATGAATTGTTTGTTTTAAATTTAATAAATTAAAGTCTGTGGCTTTTGCTGCGGTAAGTGGATTGCAAATCCGCAGACAATTATGCTTTGTGCGAAGTTACGTAAAAGTTTTAGATTTCTCTTTATGTAATTGTAACTTTTGTTTCTGAATATGTCGTTTTATAAAAGAACATCAGTATCTTTGTGTGATAAAGAGATTATAAAGATGAGCATGAATGTGATAGAACTTTCATGGCTATTGTGTTTATTAAGAAACTTTTTACGAATGATGAATAAGAAATGTATTCTGTCTATTGCAGCATTGTGTGTGGCAGGGTTGACATTTGGACAGACTTTAAGTCAAGCTCGAAAATGGTTTGACAATGGAGATTTTGAAAAGGCTAAGCCAGTGTTTTATAAACTGGTAAGGCAGGCGCCTTCCAATGTGGGATATAACTTTTGGTATGGTGCTTGTTGTTATGAAACCGGAGAACTGAGCGAATCTTTCCGTTATTTGAAAAAGAGTGCTGACCGTAGATATGTCAATGCTTATCTCTATTTGGGCCGGTATTATTATGCGACTTATCATTTTGATGATGCCATTAAAAATATGGAAGAATACATTCATTGGCTGGAAGTCAAGAAAAAAGAAACGGATGAGGCTCAGCAGGAGTTGGCGCGTTACCGCAAGGCTGCTCGTATGATAAGGGCTGTAGAAAAGGTGATGGTGATAGATAGTGTGGTTGTTGATAAAGCTATATTCTTATCGGCATATCACCTGAGCAAGTCGGTAGGTAGTATCTCGGCCAACGAAGAAGGACGCTATGTGCAGTTTGTCAATGAAATGGGAGACAAGAAAATGTATGCAAGTCCAGCTTCGGAAGCGAAGACTGAATTTTATTCGCAGTTTCGTATGATTGACGAATGGGGGGAACCTGAGAGAGTGAAGGGCATTGAGGGAAACAACCCTGATTATCCGTTTCTTGCAGCAGATGGTGTTACCTTATATTATGGAACTGAAACAGAGGACGGTCTTGGTGGATGTGATATTGTGGTGACACGTTACGATTCTGATTCTAATTCTTATCTCCGCTCTTCCAATCTGGGGATGCCGTTCAACTCGCCATATAATGATTATATGTATGTGTTGGACGACTATGCTGGTTTAGGATGGTTTGCTTCCGACCGTTACCAGCCGGAAGGTAAGGTGTGTATCTATACTTTTGTTCCTTCTCAGTCGAAAGAGACTTATGAGTATGAAACGGAAGATGTAGAGAAAATAACCGCTGCTGCGGCTTTAAGCAACATTGCCGTGACTTGGTTTGACAAGGAAAAGGTAGATGAGGCCAGACAAAGATTGGCTGAACAGCAAAACGGTGAAGAAACCGCAAAGAAGAAGAAGGGATTCAGTTTCATCGTAAATGACCATACGGTTTATAGTAAGTTGTCTGATTTCAAATCAAAGGACGCTTGCACGAGGTATCAGCAACTTTTACAGAAACGGCAGGACTTTTCAGAACTGCAGCAATCATTGGAAGATTTGCGGATTCAATATATGCAATTAGATGGAAAGGCTCGAAAGGCAATGTCCCCTGGAATGCTCGATATGGAAAAGAGAATAGAAGATTTGCGTGCGGAAATTGAAACTTTGGAGGTTAAAACTCGTAATGAGGAGATACAAAGTTGGAAGAAATAATTTCTTTGGTAGAGAGGAAATTCCTTACTTGAGGAGAATGGAAAACAGGCAGATTGTCGTGTGTGAACAAATAACATCACGACAATCTGCTTTTTTTGTGCGGTCAAAAAAGCATTTATTTATTTTCTTGTTATCATAGAAACCTCTATCTTTGCATTGGATTGGTTTCTACTTCTCGTTCGAGGAATAGAATTAAAAGGGAACCGGGTGTGAATCCCGGACAGTCCTGCTGCTGTGAAGCTCCATCCAACTTTCTGGAAACATCCATTGCCACTGATGTAGTAACATTGGGAAGGCTTCAGAAGGGGAGTCAGTCAGAAGACCTGCCAACTTTCCTGGTTCGGTAATCCTCTCGGGTTAGGATTCCGGCTCATTGTTAAAAAAAACGGAGATATTAGAATGTACAGACAATTCATCAAAGTGGTCTGTCTGCTGGCTTTTCCTTTGACAGGGAGTGTTGCATATACCTATGCACAAAGCAGACTAGATAGCTTGCAACATTTGGATGAAGTGATTGTTACCGTACGTAGATTTCAAAAGGAGGTCATACCGGTACAGGAATTGTCGGGTGCCCAGCTGCAAAAGCTGAGTTCCCACAATGTAGCCGATGCCTTGCGCTATTTTTCTGGAGTCCAGATAAAGGACTATGGAGGCGTGGGGGGATTGAAGACCGTGAATATCCGCAGTATGGGTACTAATCATGTGGGAGTTTTTTATGATGGTATTGAATTGGGGAATGCACAAAACGGACAGGTCGATTTGGGACGCTTTTCTTTGGACAATATGGAGGCGGTGACTTTATATAACGGGCAGAAAAGTGCGATTTTCCAGCCGGCTAAGGATTTCGGTTCGTCGGGCTCTATTTATCTTCGTACTCGTGCTCCTCATTTTGAGGAGGGCCAGCGTTATCGGGTGAAGACAACTTTCAAGACGGGTTCTTTTGGGGTGGTCAATCCGGCTGTCCTGTGGGAGCAGAAGTTGAGCGACAAGGTTTCGTCTTCTCTCAGTGCTGAATATATGTACACTACTGGTAAGTACCGTTTCACTTATCGGGTGAAAGATGGTTATGACACTACCGCTGTCCGTCAAAATGGAGATGTAAATGCCATCCGCGTGGAAGGAGGGTTCTTCGGTAAGCTGAAAGGCGGCTATTGGAGAGCAAAGGGCTATTTTTATAATTCCGAACGTGGCTATCCGGGAGCTATCGTGCGAAACAAATTTACCCACGAAGACCGACAGTGGGATACAAACACCTTCTTTCAGGCGTCATTCAAAAAAGATTTTACTTCCCGATACAGTTTGCTGCTGAATGCCAAGTATGCCTATGATTACTTGCATTATTTGGCTGACCCAAACAAAGATGAGTCGTTGATGTACACCAACAATCATTATTACCAGCACGAAGTATATGCCTCGGCAGCCAATCGCGTGAAACTTTTTCCGTGGTGGCAGCTGAACCTTTCTACCGACTATCAGTTTAACCTGTTGAATGCCGACATGAAAGATTTTGTATATCCCCGCAGACATACGTTGCTGGTGGCTGCGGCTACGGCCTTTGATTTCAGTCGGCTTAAGTTTCAGGCAAGTCTTTTAGGTACGGTGGTGCACGATGAGGCTAGAGAAGGGGCACGTTCTGCTTCCGACAAGGTGAAGTGGACACCTACTGCCATCCTTTCTTTTCGTCCTTTTACTGCTGTCGACTTTAACTTGCGTGCGTTTTATAAGCGTATCTTCCGTATGCCGACACTCAATGACCTCTACTATACTTTTGTGGGCAATGTGGATTTGGACCCGGAATATACCAATCAGTATAATGTAGGCTTTACTTACACCAGAGATTTCAGCCATACTTGGTTACGTCGTCTGGAAGTGCAGTCAGATGCTTATTATAATGAGGTGGAAAATAAAATAGTGGCGACTCCTACCTCCAATTTCTTCCGTTGGACCATGATTAATTTGGGTAAGGTGGAGATTCGTGGTGTGGATGTGGCGCTGCAGACTGCCTGGCAGTTTGGTAGAGACCTCCTGGTCAATACCCGTATAAACTACACTTATCAGAAGGCGCAAGATTTCACAGATTCTTCAGACGAATTCTATGGCGGGCAGATTCCATATATCCCTTGGCATAGCGGTTCGGCTGCTGTCAATGCTTCGTTCCGCAGATGGGAAATGAATTACAGTTTCATTTACACCGGTGAGAGATATTCGGCTTCCGCTAATATCCCAGTCAACTATCAGTTGCCGTGGTACACCAGCGACTTGTCGTTTGCTCATCGCTTGCCTTTGAAAAAAGGAGAGATGAGGTTTACTTTGGAGGTGAACAATCTGTTCAACCAGCAATATGAAGTGGTTTCCTGCTATCCGATGCCTGGCATTAATTTCAGAGGAATCGTGCAATATACATTTTAAGACAACATGAACAAGATGAAAAAGAAATTCAAAGATAGAGTGAATTTGGCAGGGCTCCTTTGGGGAGTTGTTCTCTTAGTGGGTTGTAGAGGTGAACTTCCTGTACTGCATTCCGAAGGTGACCAGGTGGACCCTAACCCTGGCAGTGCCAAGCGGATTAAGGGAATGTTTCTGCTCAATGAAGGGAATATGGGCAGCAACAAATGCAGTATAGACTATCTAGATTGTGTTTCGGGTATGTATTCGCGGAATATCTATGCCGAACGTAATCCGGGAGTAGTCAAGGAACTGGGAGATGTGGGCAATGACATTGCCATTTACGGTGACAAACTCTTTGCCGTAATCAATTGTTCGCACTTCGTGGAAGTGATGGATGTGAGGACTGGTAAGCATTTGGGTGCGGTTAATATCACCAACT
The DNA here is from genome assembly GCA_029257865.1 of Phocaeicola sp. Classification (GTDB taxonomy): domain Bacteria; phylum Bacteroidota; class Bacteroidia; order Bacteroidales; family Bacteroidaceae; genus Phocaeicola. The sequence continues at coordinate 1,694 of JARIAN010000135.1, read as the reverse complement.
GCCGCTATATTACTTTTAATGAGGGAAAGGCTTATGTAAGTTCTTATGCCGGCCCGGTGCAGATAGACCCGAACGCCCGTCCCGGTAAGGTGGTGGAGTTTGATGTAAATACTTTGCAGATAGAGCGTGAAGTGGTGGTGGGCTATCAGCCGGAAGAGATGGTGATAACCAACGGTCGACTGTATGTGGCTAACTCCGGAGGGTATCGTTTCCCTAATTATGACCGCACGGTGTCGGTGGTAGACCTTTCCACATTCAAGGTGGTGAATACGATTGATGTTGCCATCAACCTTCATCGGATGGAGCAGGACCGCTACGGTAATATCTATGTAAGTTCACGCGGCAACTATGACGGACAGGGTTCGGACGTATATGTGATTGATGCAAAAACAGAAACCGTGAAAGGCCGTCTGGGAGTAGCGGCTAGTGAAATGTGCATGAGCGGCGACTCTATCTATATGGTCAGCACCGAATGGAGCAATGTCAGCATGAGCAATAGGGTTTCATATACACTCTATGATGTGAAACGCAAAGAAGTGGTTTCCCGCCACTTCATCACAGACGGAACGGAAGAGGAAATCAAACTGCCTTATGGGCTGGCGGTAAATCCGGAGAGTAAGGAGATTTTTGTGACGGATGCCACGAATTATGTCAGTCCGGGTTATCTCTATTGTTTTACTCCCGAGGGAAAGAAGAAATGGAAAGTGCGTGCCGGAGATATTCCTGCCCACATGGTATTTACTGAAAAAGTTCTTAGATAAAATCAATAAAACAATGAAAAAACGTAAATTAGTTTTTAATGGAATGGCTTTGTTCAGTCTTTCAGGATTGCTTTTAGCCGGATGTAGTGATGATGACACACCGGAAAGTCCGAAACCTCCTGTTGAAGTTACTCCTTATGTTACCAAGGTGTTTGAATATGTGCCGGCTCCGGGACAGTTTGTCAATGAGATGCCGATATACAATGATGGTGATACACAGGAAACCATGAATGCTAAAGTGCTGGAAGCCATAGGTAATAATGCTAAAGGGCTGATTACATTGGGTGGTTATGGTGGGTTTGTGACTGTTGGTTTCGACCATACCGTAGAAAACAAGTCGGGACTATGTGATTTTCGTGTGTTGGGTAATGCTTTTAGTGGCAGCAGCGAACCAGGTATTATTATGGTATCGGCAGATGCTAATGGAAATGGTAAACCTGATGATGAATGGTATGAAATTGCCGGCAGTTCTTATTACAATGCGAAAGGCGAGTCTTGGTATAAGGAATTGGAAGGAGATGGTAATGATATGAATGTATATCACGATTATTCGATAACTTATCGTAAACCGGCTTCAGAACCTGCCCCCGAGCAGTGGAAACAATATATCAAATGGACCGACAACAAAGGAAAAGAGGGGTATGTGGAGAAAAATCGTTTCCACAAGCAATCTTATTTTCCTGCTTGGCTGACTGAGAGTGAATTGAAGTTTGAAGGATTGACTCGTTTGCCGCAAAATAGCAAGAAGACAGAAAACCCTGGTTCTACTTCTGATGAAGACCGCTACATTTATAAAATGATGCAGTTTGGATATGGATATGCTGACAATGTAGACAATGGCAACGACCATTCTGCTATAGACATTGATTGGGCGGTAGATAAGAATGGTGAAAAGGTGCAGCTGAAAGGTATTGATTTCGTGAAAATCTATAC
>JARIAN010000076.1 GCA_029257865.1 Phocaeicola sp. | reverse complement strand
AAGGTACATAACCTTCTGTACATACATGACTTTCATCTGCATAATAAAGTTCTATTTTACCTTTGGAGTCAAGGCTTTCAAGTTCTTGCAACTTCTCTTTTTTGTATGAGTAGAGTTGCGGTGAGGGGATACCCCTTGGGCGTTTTCTTATTCGCTTATATCTTGCACCAATGCTCCTAAAAAACGTTTAAAGGTAATGTCGCTGGCTTTTTTGCCGGAAGCCTTTTCCCAGGCTTCACGTGCTTTTGATACACTCTGACGGTCCTCCTCTATAGCCTTACGGACTGCTTCCTCATCGGAACAATCCATTATAGGTTTACGACCTTGGCCGGGACGTGTTTCCAAGCCTTTGATACCATTTTCTTTATAACGTTTTATCCATGCGTATACTGTTGGCACTGTTACATCAAATATTTCAGCTATTTCTGATGCTGATTTTCTTGATGACTTCAACAATATGGATTTGCATCTGATACGATAGTTATGAGTAGGGCCATTATGATAGCCTTTCTCAAGTTCGAGGCGATCAGCCTCACTTAATTCAAGCACTTTTATATGTTTCATGATTTAAATTCTAAAATATCATGATACAATATTAATAATTTATGCTGAATATAAAAATATTTTAGATCACTTACTTACCAATTTCTTTTATATTATGACTATGAACCTGATCATTTCGAACAATTAGGCTACCTATCATCAGAGAGGTTAGCCCTGATATATAAAACACTTAATTGGAATTATAAGCAAATGGTGGGATTAAACATAGTGGTTCCTTTTAGTATAAACAATATTCTTGATTCAAGAATAGTTATGAATGGTTATAACAATTTGTCAAAATGCAATGATTTTTATGATTTATCTTTTAAACGAGACAAGTGGACGCTATATTCACGTTTAGATAACACTATCAATATTTCCTCCAATCCAAATATTAAATTAGAATTGGCTGCCATGTATATGTCTCCTTCTATCCAAGGTATTTATGATTTAGGTAGAGTATGGAGTCTGGATGCAGGTTTGAAATGGAAATTCGCAAAAGACAAGGCAGAAATTCTTGTAAAGGGTACAGATCTGTTTAATAGTGCTATGCCTGATGTGAAAACTAGATATAAAAGCCAGCATATGGATATGCTTCTGATGCCTGACAGTCGTACTTTAACAGTTTCTTTCAGATATAAATTCGGAGGTTACAAAGAGAAGAAGTTCAAAGAAGTGGACACTTCAAGATTTGGTCAAAAATAATGTGTCTATAAATTTGAGAGAACTTTATAAAAAAAGATTAGAAATATGCCTCAATTCCCACTATATTTTCAACACGATGCTATGCAATGTGGCATAGCTTGCTTGCAAATGATATGTAAGTATTATGGTAAAGAATATACTCTTTCCCAACTTTCTGATATATGCTTTGCTACCAATGAAGGTATATCTCTATTAGGTATAAGCCAAACTGCCGAAAAATTAGGGTTACATACTATTTGCGGGCGTGCAACAACTGGGCAATTGGAAGAAATAGATTTACCATCCATTATCTTCTGGAATCAGAATCATTTTGTAGTACTCTATAAAATAAATAGAAAAAAGAAAGGAAGTTTCTATTATATAGCAGATCCTGGCAAAGGAAGGATTATATATACAGAAGAAGAATTTAAGAAAGGATGGCTGAATATTCAATTGCAAAGAATGGAAAAAGGTATAGTAATGTATTTTAAGCCTACAGGGAATTTTATGGAAATAAAATCTCTTAATAATCAAACGCATTCCTTTCGTTTTTTATATGGTTATCTGAATCAATACAGAAAATATCTCATTCAGGTCTTATTGGGGTTATTAGTCGGTTGTATATTGCAACTGATAATGCCTTTTCTTACGCAATCTATTGTTGATATTGGTATAAATAATAGGAACATCGGATTTTTTTGGCTTGTCCTATTGGGAGAACTTATGATTGTAACTGGACGTACTGCAACAGATTTTATACGCCGGTGGCTGCTATTGCATATTTCCATGCGAATAAATATTTCGTTGGTAAGTGACTTCTTTATCAAATTGCTAAAGTTACCGATGGCATTTTTTGAGACAAAACTCATGGGCGACTTATTACAACGTATTGAAGATCATTCGCGCGTGCAGAATTTTCTTACGGGACAAATTCTGAATGTAGTTTTTACATTTCTAAGTTTCATTATATTCGGTGTTGTCCTGTTTATTTACAATAAGATAATATTCGGTGTTTTTATTCTAGGAAGTATTATTTACGGATTATGGATTTCCTCATTCCTACAACGTCGTAAAGTTATTGACTATGAGATATTTGAACAGCAAGCGATAAATCAAAACAAGACATACCAATTCATCACATCAATGCAGGAGATAAAGCTACAGGACTGTGAGCAACGCAGGCGGTGGGAATGGGAAGATACTCAAGCTGATTTATTCGGTGTTCAGATGAAATCGCTTAAATTGCAACAGACGCAGGAAGCAGGAAGTATTTTTATCAATGAGGTTAAAAACATTCTGATTACAGTTCTTGCTGCGACTGCAGTGATAAACGGTCAGATAACTCTTGGTTCCATGCTTGCTATTCAGTATATCGTAGGACAGCTTAATTCTCCAATAGAGCAGTTCATGTCATTCATTTACTCTTTACAGGATGTGAAGATTTCCCTTGAACGAATCAACGAGATTCACGAGGGTAAAAACGAAGAATCTATGGAGAATCAAGCTAAAACATTTACCAGCGAAAAGTCAATCAATATAGAAAGCATTGATTTCAAATATGATCCTCATGCTTTGAAGAAAACGCTTGATGGTGTATCATTCAACATTCCGGAAGGTAAAGTGACTGCCATAGTAGGAGCGTCTGGTAGTGGAAAAACCACATTAATCAAACTTATACTTGGTTATTATCCAGTTATGTCTGGTTCTATCACTATAGCTGGGCGAAACATTAATGAATATAACCTCAAATGGTGGAGACGTCATTGTGGTGTAGTAATGCAAGATGGCGTTATTTTCTCGGAATCAATAGCAAGAAACATTGCTGTAGATGATAATGAAATAGATGTAGAGCGTTTAGAACAGGCTGCACGTATAGCGAATATTCATAATTATATTATGGGGCTTCCATTAAAGTATAATACTCAAATTGGTAGGGATGGTGTCGGATTAAGTCAAGGACAAAAGCAGCGTATCCTTATAGCCCGTGCTGTTTATAAGAATCCTTCATACATATTCTTAGATGAAGCCACAAATGCTCTTGATGCTCAAAACGAAAGAGCAATAGTAGAAAATTTGGATGAGTTCTACAAAGGACGTACAGTGGTTGTTGTGGCTCATCGTTTATCGACAGTAAAAAATGCAGATCAAATAATTGTCATTGATGGAGGAAAAATAGTTGAAACCGGCAATCATGTATCTCTCATCAAAAAGAGAGGCGCATACTTTAATTTGGTCAAGAATCAACTTGAATTAGGAACATAATTGTTTAATAATGATATGTGATGGAATTTTTGAATCTGATAAAATGTCCAAAAGATATGAAAAACTCAAATAAAAAAAAATCATCTAATGAGATAGAGTTACGTTCTGAAAAAGTTCGTAATCTTTTAGGAGAAATACCTTCATCGTTAATAAGATGGGGTACGGTAATAATAATTGCCATATTTTTGATATTACTATTAGTAGTCTGTTTTATGCCTTTCCCTTATTCTAATGGAGAAAGTATACTTCAGCATATTATTTTCTATAATAGTTGAGATTTAATCTGTTATAGAAAATTTGAAATAAGTTAGGAGGTAAATTCTTGCTTGGTGTTAAGTTAGAAGTGTAACAAATCGATTGGTTTTCACTGATAAAAATACCATGAAAAATACTGAAGGGTTTGTCAGATGGTTGGAGGCTTGCAGTCCCCAATGGTTGTCAATCGGCAATACGAAAAAAAGGAAGCCTCTGCTTCCCTTACGTGGATTAATCACTTTGTGTTGATGAAAAAATAGAAGCGATTCATAAAAAAACCGTTTTAATCATTTCCTTGACAAGGTTTGATTAAAACGGTTTTTTGGAGATAGCTCTCAGTGAGAGTTATTTGTTCTCCTCTTTAGCATGTGGATAGTCTATGGTGTAATGCAAGCCGCGGCTTTCCTTACGTTCCATAGCCTGACGGGTAATCAAGTATCCCACATTAATCATGTTTCGGAGTTCACAGATTTCTCTTGAAGCCTTTACATGTTTGAACAGACGTTCTGTTTCTTCATACAAGATGTCCAGACGATTCCAAGCACGTACCAGGCGCAGGTTACTTCTTACGATACCTACGTATGATTCCATGATTTGATTTACTTCTTTCATACTTTGAGTAATCAAGATACGCTCTTCTGTGCTGATGGTGCCTTCATCATTCCATTCAGGTACATCTTCGTTGAAGTCATAGCGGTCAAGTACACTCAGTGCATGTTTGGCGGCAGCATCGGCATATACGATAGCTTCAATCAGGGAGTTTGAAGCCAGGCGGTTTCCGCCGTGCAGTCCGGTGCAAGAACATTCACCCAGGGCATACAGGCGCTTGATACTGGACTGTCCGTCCAGGTCAACCTTGATACCTCCGCAGAGATAGTGTGCAGCAGGAGCAACAGGGATATATTCCTTGGTGATGTCGATGCCCAAGCTGAGACATTTCTTGTAAATGTTCGGGAAATGCTTTTTGGTTTCTTCCGGGTCTTTATGGGTTACATCCAGATATACATGGTCTTCACCGCGTTGTTTCAGTTCGTTGTCGATGGCGCGTGCCACAATGTCACGTGGAGCCAATGACAGGCGCGGGTCGTATTTCTGCATGAACTCTTCGCCGGCCATGTTTCTCAGAACGCCGCCATATCCGCGCATGGCTTCTGTAATCAGGAAGCTAGGACGGTCTCCTGGATGGAAGAGGGCGGTAGGATGGAACTGGATGAATTCCATATCTTTTACTAAACCTTTTGCACGGTATACCATTGCGATACCGTCACCGGTAGCTACAAGTGGGTTGGTGGTGTTGTTGTACACTGCCTCACATCCTCCAGTAGCCATTACGGTTACTTTTGACAAGAAGGTGTCTACTTCGTTGGTTTCTTCGTTCAGCACGTATGCACCGTAACATTTGATACCTGGAGTATGGCGGGTAACGATGATGCCCAAGTGGTGTTGAGTAATGATTTCCACTGCATAGAAATGACTGAATATAGTGATGTTTGGATGCTGTTTAACCGCTTCAATCAAACTGGTCTGTATTTCAGCTCCAGTGTTGTCTTTGTGATGCAGGATTCGGAACTCAGAATGTCCTCCTTCTCTGTGAAGGTCGAAATCACCGTCTCCGTTTTTATCAAAGTCAACTCCCCATTTTATCAGTTCTTCAATCTGGGCAGGGGCATTGGTTACCACCTTTTCTACAGCAGCAGGATCGCTAATCCAGTCGCCTGCCACCATTGTGTCGTGGATGTGTTTCTCGAAGTTATCTACTTTTAGATTTGTAACAGAAGCAATACCTCCTTGCGCATAGTAGGTATTGGCTTCTTCTAGTCCGGCCTTGCAAATAAGTGCAACCGAACCTTTCTGCGCCACTTTCAGCGCAAAGCTCATTCCGGCAATTCCTGAACCGATAACGAGAAAATCGAATTTCCTTACCATAGTGATGATATATATTGTTGCAAAACTACAAAAAAAGAAGGATGCCTAGCCCTTATCTTGTGTTTTTTTCAAGACTGTTTTGAAAAAGTTGTGCTAAGATAAGCGATATTTTGCTATCTTCACGGATAATTAAGTCATATCGCAGTCATTGATGGCTTGCAGGTATGTGTTGTTTTTATTATACTAGTTTGATTCATGAACAGAACTTTTCATTCTAAAGTAGACTGGTGGTATTGGCTGCTGATGGCTGTTACCGCTTTTTTGTTATTCGATTTCTTTTGGTTCCATTATTATGCAGCTACGTTTGTAGTGGCTATGCTGATGATATTTGAAATAGAGATGCTGGTTCATACGCATTATATTGTGACTTCCGACGGGGAGCTGTGTATCAAGAGCGGCCGTTTTGTGCCCGGACGTACTCTGCCCCTCAAGGCTATTGAGCGTATGGATGAGGTGACATCTTATGTAGTGGCTCCGGCATTGTCTTCACATCGTGTGGAAATCTGTTTCCGTGAGGGAAGCAAGCTGGAGAAGATACAGGTATCTCCGCAGAACTGCAAGGAGTTTATGCAGTGGGTGGAGAAAAAGAAATAACTTGGAAAGCATTTTATTAACCTTTTTAATCTGAATGATTTATATGAAGTTCCAAATTGCAGTAATTGGTGGAGGTCCGGCCGGATATACTGCTGCCGAAACGGCAGGTAAGGCTGGTATGAGCGTGGTGCTCTTTGAAAAGAATTGTGTAGGTGGAGTATGCTTGAATGAAGGTTGTATTCCTACCAAGACTTTGTTGTATTCGGCCAAAGTGTATGATACGGCTTGTCATGCCGGGAAATATGCAGTAAAAGTGGAACAGCCGGAATTTGACTTGTCTAAGATTGTTGCCCGCAAAGCCAAGGTGGTGCGTAAACTGGTACTGGGCATCAAGAATCGCTTGAAGGATTGCTGTGTAACAGTAGTGCAGGGAGAAGCCCAGGTGGTGGATGCTCATACGATACGGTGCGGAGAGGAGAGTTATGAATGTGAAAAGCTTATTCTTTGTACCGGAAGCGAAACTTTTGTTCCGCCTGTTCCGGGAATAGGGCAAGTGGATTACTGGACTCACCGGGAGGCACTCGACAACAAGGAGGTGCCGCGCTCGTTGGCTGTAGTGGGAGGAGGAGTGATAGGCATGGAGTTTGCCTCTTTCTTCTGTAGCTTGGGGGTACCGGTTACTGTAATTGAAATGATGGATGAAATCTTGCAGGGAACAGACCCTGAGCTGGCTGCCTTATTGCGTGAGGAGTATACGCGCAGAGGGGTGAAGTTCTTGATGGGTACCAAGGTGACTTCATTGGCACCGGTTGCCGACGGTATTTCAATCTCTTTTGAAAAACAAGGTGAGGTAGGCTCGCTGGAAGCGCATAAAGTATTGATGAGTGTAGGACGCCGACCGGTGACTCATGGTTTTGGCCTGGAAGGTCTGGGTTTGAAATGTAACCAGCATGGCGTTCCCGAAGTGAATGAGTTTATGCAGGCTTCTCTGCCGGATGTATATATATGCGGTGATTTGAACGGTCGTTCCTTGTTGGCTCATACTGCTGTACGGCAGGCGGAAGTTGCGGTGCATCACATCTTGGGAAAACCGGACAAGATGAGTTACCGTTCTATCCCGTCGGTGGTATATACCAATCCTGAAATAGCATCGGTGGGTGCTTCCGAAGAGGCACTGAAACTGATGGAGATAGATTATCGTTGTATTCAGCTGCCGATGGCCTATTCCGGTCGCTTTGTAGCCGAAAATGAAGGAGTGAACGGAGTATGCAAGATATTTGTAGACGATGAAGATTATTTGTTGGGAGTACATCTTTTGGGAAATCCGGCTTCCGAGCTGATTGTCATGGCAGCCATGATGATAGAGGACGGAAGAAAACTCTCCGACTGGAAGCGATATGTATTTCCTCATCCTACTGTGGGTGAGATTTTCCGTGAAGCGGAATAATTGATGTTTTGTTGATTTTATAGATATGTGGCTCATGAAGATTTCGGCCTTTCTTTTGGTGCTTTGTTGCATGGCTTTACCGACAGTGGCGCAACCGTTGGGGCAGCGTCTGGAGAATTATGTGGCAAACGCCGCTCTCTTGAAAACCTCCGAAGTGGGAATTGTAGTGTTCGACCTTACAGAAGGCAAATATGTGTTTCGGCATCAGGACAAGAAACTCTATCGTCCGGCTTCGATAGAAAAGGTGGTTACCAGTGTAACGGCATTGGCAGAGTTGGGAGAAGACTATGTATTCAAGACCAGGCTGGCATATTGTGGAGAGATTACTTCCGACAGTGTGTTGCATGGTGACTTGTATGTGCAAGGAGGAATGGATCCAGAATTGATGCCTGAAGATATCAACCGCTTTTCACGGGTTGTTGATAACTTAGGAATACGTTGTGTCACAGGTAGTTTGATAGGTGATATCTCTTTTAAAGACTCTCTTTATTGGGGAGCAGGATGGGCTTGGGATGATACTCCGGCATCGTTCCAGCCTTATCTTTCCCCGTTGATGCTCAATCGTGGTTGTGTGGAAGTGTCTGTACGTCCTTTGCAGCCGGGAGAGCGTCCCGAAGTAAGTGTATATCCACCTTCCGAATATTACCAGATAGAAAACAAGGCTTATAGTCATCAACCGCAGCTGGAACAAGGAGTCGTGGGAAGAGACTGGTTGCATAACCGGAATGTGATTCGGGTGACGGGAAATGTGGAGCGTCCGATGAAGCAGACTTTGAATATGTATGACTCTGGCAGCTTTTTCCTGCATACTTTCCGTACCTCTTTGCGCAATCAGGGAATTACGGTAGATACGGTTTCTTTTGCTGAACTTCCCGATACTGCTGTGCTGGTCGATTCAGTGGTACGTAGTATTGTGCCGGTGTTGAAGCGTGCTTTGAAGAAGAGCGATAACCTTTCGGCGGAGGCGATGTTTTATCACTTGGGTGCCTGTGCATCCGATAGTTTATATGCAGGAGCTTCGCAAGCTACTTCTGCCATCCGTAGGTTTATGAAAGAACAGATAGGGCGTCTGCCCGAGAGATATAGCATTGCAGATGGTAGTGGTGTATCGTTGTATAATTATGTATCGCCCGACTTGTTGTTGGAATATTTGAAGTATGCTTACTATCATCCGGCAGTGTTTCAGCCCTTCTATGAGGCGCTGCCTGTTGCGGGAAAAGATGGAACACTTCATTATCGTATGAAGAAGGGGAAGGCGTTGGGCAACATACGCGCCAAGACAGGAACACTGATGGGAGTGAGTTCGTTGGCGGGTTATGCCACTGCAGCCAATGGGCATCGGCTAGCGTTTGTAGTCATTAATCAGAATGTGCTGAAAGGGCGTGAGGCTCGTGCTTTTCAAGATAAACTTTGTGAAATATTGGTCAACTGATGAACAAGGAAAAGCGGTGATGTGAAGAAGAGTTTTCACATCACCGCTTTTTTAATCGAATACCTTGAAGGTATATCCTTGTTCCTTTAGCCATTCAATGGCGCGGGGCAAAGCATATTTCATGTTCTTTTCCGATTTCAGAGAGTCGTGAAACGTAATGATTGATCCGTTTCTCACATATCTTTTTACGTTTTGCAAGACCTGCGGTCCGTTGAGTTTCTTGCTGTAGTCGCGTGTCACCAGGTCCCACATCACGATGCGGTATTTTTGTTTGAGGGTGAAATATTGGCTCCATCTCATGTGTCCGTGAGGCGGGCGGAAGAGGTCGGTCTTGAGATATTCGTTGGCCTTGTCTGTATTGGCAAGATAACTCTTGCTTCTGAACTCAAACCCACGGATATGATTGAAGGTATGGTTTCCTATCCGGTGTCCTCGTTCTACTACCATTTGAAATTCTTCCGGATGTTTTCTTACATTATCACCCACCATGAAAAAGGTTGCCTTTATCTGGTATTTGTCCAATAAGTCGAGCACCCATGGAGTGATATCGGGAATCGGTCCGTCATCGAAGGTGAGATAGACCGATTTTTCTTTCTCGTTCATGCGCCACAAAGCTCCCGGATAGAGCCATCGCAGCACGACAGGTGGTTGTTCTATTAACATGGAGTTAAGTATAAAAAAGGTTGCATTCGGTAGATAGAAACTTTCTTCCGGATGCAACCTGTAACAATGAATACTGTTTAATTAAGTTCTCTCTTTTGTGAGTTGACTCCCATTTTTAGTTCCAGTAGTTTGTATAGTTGTTCAAACTTCTCAGAATAGAAGGCAGCTGATTCGGGTGCTTTTCCAGTCTTGCTATCTTTCAGTTTGGCCAGTGATTTGCACACATCATCCAAAATGTAGAAATGTCTCATGCATTCTTCGTAAGCACCTGCAAAATGCTCATCCTTCATGCTCATATACCAAGTGGCATATTCAAGCGAGTTGTTGGCCAGCTGCTTTAGAATTTCTTCTGCCTTTTGGTTGTTTCCCAAAGCTTTGAAGTCGTCGGCCATTTCTTTAGAGCCACTGTAGATATAGTCATGTCTTACCGTAGACGAAGGAATTACTTTTTCGCAATAGTTCAATGCTTCCAGAGCTTTCTCTTTCTTGCCTTCCTTGATGAGCTGTGTAGCCAACTGTACAAACAGGCGGCGGTGAGTATCACACATTCGCAATACAGTTTCATCCAGATAGATGTCCGGATTGTCGATGCCTCCGAATTTGAACTTGTGCATCAAGTTGTCGAACATCTTTTCCGTATCGATGGTTCTGCCCAGCTGGGTATTGTTGAACGGAGTGATACGGTAAGCCAGTCCTTCTTGAAGGAAGTTGTTGGTAAGGTTCAGATGATTGCCTGCTCCCACAGTGATAGCCATATACATTGGGCGTTCCCAGTTCGTGTTTGCCAGCATTTCCAGCATCATCAGTTCACTCTTGTAGAGCATTCTCTTTCCTTTCAGCGAGATATTCATATATTCAGGTATCGAGTCTGGAGTGAGCATGCCCGAGCGTTTGATGGCTTCCTTGTCCAATTTGATGACGATACTGTCGGTAGGGATTATCTGGAAGGCATTGTTTTGGGCGCGTACCCAATATTTCAGAATATTTTTCAGTTCGTACGGATTGTCGCCAAATTCAGCTTTTGCTTCTTCCGGACTTTGCTGGTAGAGTTTATTGATGGTACTCATTACTTCCGGACGGACTGCGATAGCTTCATTGTGTCCTTGTACGTAATCAATACGGTCCCAGTTGATAGGAACAGATGGAGAGTTGTAGGCCGGACGTTTCATCTGGTCGATATACCAGTCGGTTTGCAGATAGCTCAGGTTGCATACACGCACATCGGTTCTGAACCCTTCAGTTTCTTGGTTATACCAAAGCGGGAAGGTATCGTTATCTCCATTGGTGAAGATAATTGGGTTGCCTTTTTCTGGCAATGTGTTCAGATAGTTCTGCCCGAAATCACGGCAAGTGAATCGTCCGCTACGGTCGTGGTCGTCCCAAGTCTGGCTGACCATTTGTAGAGGCACCATCAGACAGATTACGCTGGCCAGGATAGCAGCAGGCTTTTCTCCCATTTTGTTTTGCAGGTATTCGGCAATGGCTGCCACTCCCAATCCAATCCAGATAGCAAAAGCATAGAACGAGCCGGCATAAGCATAGTCGCGTTCACGTGGCTGCATCGGTGTCTGGTTCAGATAGAGCACAATAGCCAGTCCGGTCATGAAGAAGAGGAAGAATACAATCCAGAACTGCTGAATGCCTCGGTCGCCTTTATAAGCTTGCCAGAACAAGCCAATCAGTCCGAGAATCAGCGGCAGGCAGAAGAATACGTTGTGTCCCTTGTTGTTCTTGAGTTCGCTAGGAAGCAGACTTTGGTCTCCCACCAGCATATTGTCTACAAACGGAATACCTGTAATCCAGTTGCCATGTTCTATTTCTCCTTGTCCTTGAATGTCGTTCTGTCGTCCGGCAAAGTTCCACATAAAGTATCTCCAGTACATATAGTTGAGCTGGTAGATGAAGAAGAATTTGATGTTGTCCCACTGGGTAGGCACTTTCACCATAACCATTTCTCCACATTGGTCATAAGGAACCTGACGGCCTTCTATGCCACCCACCCAACTTTCGTAGGCTTTGGCGTGGTCGGAGCTATACATACGCGGGAACAGCATATTCTGTGCGTATTTATAGTCGGTTTTGTTTCTTACCACTTCATAGCTGTCCTTTTCGTCGGCACTTTCTTTTTCCTTGCGTTGGTATACAGGTGCACCTTCTGTTACATCATACACACAGCCTCCATCTACTTGTTTCAATGCAGGTTTAGAGGCATAAGTCTGTCCGTAGAACAAAGGGCGTGTACCATATTGCTCGCGTCCTAGATATTCTCCCAAAGTAAAGATATCTTCTGGCGAGTTTTGGTCCATCGGAGTATTTGCAGCCGAGCGGATTACAATTACTGCATACGAAGAATAGCCTACTACAATCATCATGAGTGCCAGCAGAGAAGTGTTCAGCGTACGTGCACTGACGCGGTATTTCTCTGGCAGGTCCATAAAGAGATAGGCCGAAAGAGCAGCCAAGACACCAAGTCCGATGATTGCGCTGCTCCATCCGTGTCCGTAGAATGGAATACCCAGCAAGGCAATGGTAGTCAGGAATGACAAGTTCATGTATTTGCGGCTGCGCTGGGTAAAACTTTCATAAACACCCCATACCAAACTTGCAATCAGCAGGATGATGTAGATAATCAGTCCGGTATTGAAAGAGAATCCTAGGTTGTTTACGAAAAGCAGTTCAAACCATCCGCCCACTTTAACGATGCCAGGAACAATGCCGTAAAGTACAGCTGCAATAAGCGCCATGGCACCGGTCAGGGCAAGCATACTCCCTTTGAGGTTAGCGTGAGGGTTCTTTTTGTAATAATATACCAGTACGATGGCAGGGATACACAGCAAGTTCAGCAAGTGTACACCGATAGACAAGCCGGTGAGGTAAGCTATCAGAATGAGCCATCGGTCGCTGTGGGCTTCGTCGGCATGGCTTTCCCATTTCAGAATCAGCCAGAACACTACGGCTGTGAAAAGGCTGGAGTAAGCATATACTTCACCCTCTACAGCGCTAAACCAGAAGGTGTCACTCCAAGTATAAGCCAACGCACCTACCAATCCTGAACCCATAATAGAAATGAGTTTTCCGGTAGTCATTTCCGTTTCATTGGGGCAAATCAGCTTCTTTGTCAGATGGGTGATACTCCAGAACAGGAATAAGATACAGGCTGCACTCATCAGGGCACTCATGATGTTGACCATCATGGCTACCTGTGACGGGTCGCTTGCAAACTGGCTGAAGAGGTTGGCTGTAAGCATGAAGAAAGGTGCACCAGGAGGGTGTCCAACTTCAAGTTTATATCCTGTGGTAATAAATTCCGGGCAGTCCCAGAAACTGGCGGTCGGTTCAATGGTCATGCAGTAAGTGAATGCTGCAATGGCGAAAGCAAGCCAGCCCACCAGATTGTTAATTTTGTTGTACTGTTTCATGTGAATGATATTGTTTCTCTTTAATTATCAATAGATATAGGGCGCAAAGATAGTGAATTTCATCACAGGGCGCCCGAGTTTAAAATAGTTTTTCGTTTTTTAGTGATTATGGGTGATGATGTTGTTTCAATACGCGGTGTGGAAGGTTTCCGTGTCCGAGCAAATCTATCGGGCAACCGAAATGCTCTTCCAACCATTCGGCAGGCACTTCCGTATCGGGATGGTAGTCTAGTGTGCCGTTGACACAGGCGATAGACTTTACGTTTTGCAGTACGGTACCGATATCATGACTTACCAAGATGATGGCTCTTTCGCGGTTGATTTCCTCCAGCAGAGAATAGAGTTTGGCTTCAAAACGCTTGTCGATGTACGTGTTGGGTTCATCCAAAATGACGACTTGCGGATTGGCCACCAGTGCTCTTCCGAGGAGTGCTCTTTGCAGCTGTCCGCCGCTCAGTTGTCCTATGGAGCGGTCCTCCATCCCTTCCAGTCCCATACGTGCAATCACTTCTTCCACTTTGTGGTGTTGCTCTTTGTTGAAAGAGCGGAAAAGAGGTTTTTCACGATGCAGTCCTGAAAGGACCACCTCATAGACTGAAATCGGGAATTTCTTGTCGATAGAACTATATTGCGGCAGGTAGCCCATATTGATTTCCGGCACCTCCTGTCCTTCATGAAAGTATCTGATTTGTCCGGCAGTAGCAGGCAGCAGTTTCAAGATGATTTTCATCAAGGTAGTCTTTCCTCCGCCGTTAGGACCGATAACCCCCAGGAAATCGCGTTCATAAACTGTGAGGTCCACTTTTTCCAGTACCGTTTTTCGCTCATAGGCAGCACTGATTTGTTCCAGTTGAATGAGAGGTTGTTTATCCATCATATACCGTTTATTTACCTAACACTTTAGCAATTTGAATCATTTCCTCATCCCAGTGGTAACTCAGCGGGTTGATGCTGACCATTTCTGCACTTATTTCCCATGCAATCAGCTCTGCATTTCGCGTGTCAAATTCTTTTTGGATGAAGATAGTCTTTACCTCTTTCTCTTTGCACTGCCGGATAATCTGCTGCAAATGTGCCGGAGAAGGTTCTTTCCCTCCCTCTTCAATATTGAGTTGCGTCCAGCCATAGTCTTGGGCAAAATAAGTCAGTGCCGGATGGAAAATCAAGAAAGCCCCTTGAGTATTCTGCATATAAGCGTTGACTTCCATTTCCACTTTATGAATCTGTTGGAACAGGCTGTCTGTACGTTGCCGGTAGTAGTCGGTATGTTCCGGAGTCAGTTTCTGTAAAGCCTGTAAGATGTTGTTGGCAATGATACGTGCGTTGGGTATCGAGTTCCAGATATGTGGTTCCACTCCCGAAGTATGTGTGTGCGTATGATGCGTACACGCCTCCTTAATCAGGTTTATACCTTCGGAGAGGTCAAAGATTTCCAGTTCCGGCACATTGTCTTGAATCTTTTCCATCCACACCTGCTCATATCCGATATATCCGATGCGCAAGAAGGCACGGCTCTTGTGCAGTGCCACCATCTGCTGGGGAGTAGGGTCGTAAGTTTCAGGATTTCCTCCTTCGGGAACCATACTTACCACATTGAACTTGTCACCGGCAATGGCTTCAGTGAAATAGCGTATCGGCTCGATGCTTACGGTAAGCGTTTCCTTTGCAGGCTTTTGTCTGTCGCTTTTGCAAGAAAAGAGTCCCAATACGCAGATTATTAAGCATAAAAAATTCTTTATCATATCTGTTCTTTTTAATGTGAACAAAGATAATGAAAAGAAATGAATCTTATTTTGTCGCTCTGAGGATTTCTCTTTTGCCGCCTACCGGTCCCGGCAGACGTTCTACTATAAATCCAGATGTCTGGAGCATTCGTCTTACTACCCCTTTGGCGCAATAGGTGGTAAGGATTCCTCCCGGGTTCATACATTTATAAAGGAAGTCGAACAGTTCCTGACTCCACATTTCCGGTTGCTTTTCAGGAGCAAATGCATCAAAGTAAACCAAGTCATACCCTCCTTCAAACGGATAGGTAGTGAAGTCGTTTTCTATTTTATGCAATGTAAAGAAAGGTGTCAGTGCTACATCGCAGTTCCAGTTGGCGGAATGTAGGGCATAGAAGTCTCCGGCTCTTTCCGGGCAGATACGTTCCGGATAATCCAGTTGATGCACCATATCTTCTCCCACCGGATAGCGTTCTATCGTTGTGTAATGTGTCTTGCGCTGTGTCTTGTCGGCTGCCAGCAAAGTCAGGAAAGCATTCAGTCCGGTTCCGAATCCGATTTCCAGGATACGCGGTTCTTTTACCGTACAATGCTTGAATCCCATATTGATGAAGATATGTTCCGATTCGGTCAAGGCTCCTTTTACAGAATGATAATGTTCGTCCAGTTCGGGTACGAAAAGCGTATAGCTTCCGTCTGCAGTCTGTTCTAAGTGTATCATAATCAGTTTAAATTAGTTCGATAATTTTTAGTGTAGCAGCCACCAGCAAAGCATATCGCAGCAGCTTTCCGATGCTCATAGATACGGCCACAATCCATATATTGGCACGCATCAGCCCCAGCACGATGAGGATAGCGTCGCCTATTACAGGCAGAAAAGAGAACAAGGCAATCCACGAACCTCTGCCGTGGATAAATCTTTTTGCTTTATCCATCTGTTTTTGGTCTACCTTGAAATATTTTTCTATCCACTCCATTTTTCCCAGATGGCCAATCCAGTAACAGGTAAGGCCGCCCAAAGCATTTCCGGCAGTGGTGGCAAGAGTAGAAGCGACGGGGTCCAGTCCGAGTCCGATACAGGCCAGCAAGACCGCTTCCGAACTGAAGGGAAGTATGGTTCCTGCCAGGAATGCCGAAAGGAACATACCGGCATATCCCCATTCGGTTAAAAGTTGAATGAATGCATCCATAAGTTGAATAAGAAAAGAATAAGACAAACTCCCAGTGTAGCAGGAAACAGAATCCGGGTGAGGCGGTTGAAAGTGATGGCAAAGAGATGTCCTCCTGCAAAGGACATCGGAATCAGGGTAAGAGGCAACAGTGCCTTTAGCAAATGGGGTTGCAGCGCAATGAGCAGATGCAGCCACAGGGCCATCAGAAGCATACATTGCAAGGTGATGCGGGTTTGCACCTTATCTTTATAGGAGTTGGTCAGGTAGCGGATGGCAAAGAAAAGAGAAAGGAGGAGAATCACTCCCCAGGAGCCCCATTCAAGCAGATTGGATGCCGAATAGAGGATAGGGGAAAACTGCACCAGCGACGAAAGATGCGCCGTGAGTGCCTGTATCTGTCCTTGATAAAGTCCGTAACCTAGCCACATCCAATAAGGAGTGGCAAATCCGACAAGGCCGGCAAAGAAAGTCTTGAGTCCAAACGAACGCAATGCCACCATGTGGATGTATAGAAAAGGAACTAGCCATGCCAGTGGAGGCAATGCCATACTGCCCAAACTCAACCAAAGAAAAGCATGGAAGATGCTGGTAGAGGCATAAGGCGATTCATAACTCTGGAAAAGAGAATAGAGCATTCCCATAAAGCAGATGGGAAGCAGATGAAAAACCGACCACGAATGGATGAAGGTAAGTGCAGTATAGAACAGCAGAAACAAGCACGAAGGCAAGGTCGTTCGGGTACGTATCAAAGCAAAACGTGTATCTGTTTCGATAAGCAGATAAGCAGTAGCTCCTGCTCCCAGCAAAGAAGCCAATTGCTCCCAATGACCGACGGAAGGGATAATCCATGCGATGAGGGTGATGAGTGAAACAATGGGGAGGGTGGCACGCTCGGTGGCTGCCTCGTATTGAAATCTGTTTCGGCTGTACATGAAATGTGAAAGTAAAAAAGCCTTTCCCCCCGTACTGGTATAGTACAGGCGGAAAGGGTAAAATATTATAAATCAAATCCGATATCAGAACGGAAATATTTTTTCTCAAATGAAATCTTTCCCGCGTTGGTAAACGACAGTTTCAAGGCTTCATCTTTATCGGCACCGTATGAGCTGACAGCGATGACACGTCCTCCGGCTGTTACTACCTGGCCGTCTTTCAAGGCTGTGCCGGCATGGAATACGATGCTTCCTCCAGCTTTCGCTTCTTCGATGCCGCTCATTGCGAATCCTTTTTCGTATGCTTCCGGATAACCTCCAGAAACCAGCATCACGCATACAGCGCTGCGTGGATCGATTTCCAGCACTTTCTCGTTCAAGTTTCCGGCAGCCACTCCTTCAAAGAGTTCCACCAGGTCGCTCTTGATACGCAGCATGACACTTTCTGTTTCAGGGTCTCCCATACGTACATTGTACTCAATGACCATTGGTTCACCTTTCACGTTAATCAGTCCGAAGAAGATGAAACCTTTATAGTCGATACCTTCTTCAGCCAGACCTTCTACAGTAGGGCGGATGATACGGTCTTCCACTTTTTTCATCCATTCTGCGTCTGCAAAAGGAACCGGAGAAACAGAGCCCATACCTCCTGTGTTCAGACCTTTGTCGCCTTCTCCAATACGTTTGTAGTCTTTGGCTTCAGGCAGAATCTTGTAGTTCTTTCCGTCTGTCAAGACAAATACCGAACACTCTATTCCGCTGAGGAATTCTTCAATGACCACAGTAGCTGAAGCATTTCCGAACATGCCGCCCAACATTTCCTTCAACTCCTTCTTAGCTTCTTCCAGAGTAGGCAGAATCAGCACACCCTTTCCGGCGCACAGACCATCGGCCTTCAGCACATAAGGAGCCTCCAGAGTTTCCAGGAAAGCCAGACCTTCCTCCAGGTTGTCGGCAGTGATACTTTTGTAACCGGCAGTAGGAATCTGATGACGTTTCATGAATTCTTTGGCAAATTCCTTGCTTCCTTCGAGTACGGCTCCTGCTTTTGACGGGCCTATTACAGGAATGTTGCAAAGAGTTTCGTCGTTCTTGAAGAAGTCGTATACGCCTTTTACCAGCGGGTCTTCCGGACCTACCACTACCATGTCAATCTGGTTTTCGATGACAAAGTGCTTAATCGCCTCAAAGTCGTCTGCTTTGATAGCTACGTTTTCACCAACTTCCATTGTGCCGGCATTACCGGGAGCAATGAAAAGTTTTTCGATTTTAGGGCTTTGAGCAATTTTCCAGGCCAGTGCATGTTCGCGTCCGCCTGAACCTAACAATAAAAGTTTCATGTCTATAATGTTACTTAGGTTGATTTTCAGATTGATTATTTGAGGAAGTCTAAGAAGTAGCGTGTAATATGCTGGTGCAGATGCACGCGGTCTCTGCCAATCATATTATGTCCGTCTTCCGGATAGATGAAGAAGTCGGGGTGAGAACCTGCCTCAATGCAAGCGCGCAAGAATGTATAGCTGTGCTGAGGGACACAAGTAGGGTCCATTCCTCCGTGGATAATGAGCAGGCGGCCTTTCAGGTTGCCGGCTTTTTCACGCAGGTTAGAGCCTTTGTATCCTTCCGGATTGCTTTGTGGGGTGTCCATATAGCGTTCTCCGTACATTACTTCATAGAATTGCCAGTCGATAACCGGACCGCCTGCCACTCCTACCTTGAAGATGTCTGGGTAGCTGAGCATCAGGTTGGTAGTCATAAAGCCACCGAAGCTCCATCCGTGTACACCAATCTTGTCGGCGTTGACATAAGGCAAAGACTGGAGGAAGCGTGCGCCTTGCACCTGGTCTTTCATCTCTTCCACTCCCAACTGACGGAAAGTGCGGTTCTCAAATTCCACGCCACGGTTGTCGCTGCCACGGCTGTCTACAGTCAGCATCACGAAACCGAGCTGTGCCATGTATAAGTCCCATCCTCTGGCATCGTAGAAGCGGTTGTTATGAATCAGCTGTGCATGAGGGCCTCCATATACATAGATGATGGCTGGATATTTCTTGTTAGGGTCGAAGTTCACCGGTTTGATAAGTCGGTAGTAAAGGTCGGTTTTTCCATCGGCAGCCTTGATGGTTCCCAAAGTGATTTCCGGCATATTATATTCATCAACCAATGGGTCGTTGGCAGCGAACAGCAGCGGGCCGTTGGCGGTTTTTCCAGAAGTAGGGAAGATAGAAATTTCGCGCGGTACACTGTTTGAAGTAAATTGGTCAATCACGAATTTCCCGCTAGCCGATAGCTTGGCACGGTGAGTACCGTCCTTCTTGCCGATTAAAGTACGTTTTCCGTTCTTTACGTTCAAGCTGAACACGTTGGTCTGCAGAGGAGAAATTTCGGTAGAACCGATGATGATTTCCTTTTTGCTTTCGTTGAATCCCAAGATATCCTGTACCAGCCATTCACCTTCGGTAAGAGGAGTGGTCTTTAAAAGTTCACAATATTGGCTTTCAGTATCTTTCCCCTTTTTCCATTCTCCGTTGGCAGTGGCTTCAGTATCCATCAGATACAAGTGGTGGAAACCGTCGCGCTGGCTCCAGTAGATGAATTTGGAATGGTCCCAAGGAAGGAAAGTGATAGGGTGTTGAGGTTCCACATAGCGTGTATGCTTTTCTTCATACCATACCTTTTCTTTCTCTCCGGTAGTGGCAGAGTAGCTGACAAGCTGTGCATGGTTCTGGTCGCGGTTCAGTTCGATGACATAGACATGCTTTTCGTCAGGGCTCCAGCTGATGTTGGTGAAATAGCGGTCGGTAGGGTCGCCAGCCTGCAGGTAGATGGTCTTTCCGCTGTTTACATCATATACTCCTACGGTTACCAGGTGGCTGGTCATTCCTGCCATCGGATAAGTGTCTGGCACTAAAGTTGCAATGCGTGTGGTGGTATTTACCTGTGGATAATCGGTTACCATGCTTTGGTCCATGCGGTAGAAGGCCAGATAGTTACCTTTCGGGCTCCAGAAAGTACCTTTTGAGATACCAAATTCATTACGGTGAACAGCCTGTCCGTACACGATGTTACGGTCGCCGTCTTCTTTGTTTCCCATACATACCGGGCTGGTTGTTGCATGGAAATCACCTTGTTGTGCCACGAACAGACTCTTGCCTACCGTATAAGCCAGAAATCCGTTTTCTTTGCAGAAGTCGAAGTTGGCAGCATCCTTTTCAGAGATACGTGCAATGCGTGAAATCTTTTTCAGTTCTGCATCGTAAGTCAGGATTTGAGAATGTTGCTGAATCAGCACCGCCTTTTTTTCAGGCCATGGCATAGAAGCCCCCGAGAGTGAAGTCAAAAGTTCGGCATCTTCTCCGCAAGCTCTCAGTGCATGATTGATTTCGCTCAGAGCAAGGAGCGGGGTCTTTTTCCCGTTCTTTACGTTCACCTGCAAGATTTCATCCTTCAATGTTTGGATGCAGCGGTCGCCCCACCATTGCAGGCCCGGCATATTCTGAGGAACGAGGTTGAAATAGTTGCTACCCCCCGGGATGACATCTTCCAGAGTGTATGCTTTCTTTTCCTGGGCCGACAAGTTATTTGCCATAAGACAGAATAAAAAAATAAATTGGAATATACGTTTCATTGGTATATAATTAATACGGTTAATATAAATGCAAAAACAAAAGACACGAACAGACACCAGTTGTTTAAATCAGTATCTCTTCGTGTCTTTATACAGTATTACTGAATATGATTAATCTTCGTTTTCAGTTTCTTCGACAGCTCTGCGCTTGTGCATGTAGCGTGGTGCCGGCGCCGACTTGGCACGTCCGTCATCTGTAGAAGGGCGTTCGGTACGTGGCTTGAAATCATCTTTATACTTGAAAGCAGATTCTTTCTTGACGAACTCCGTACGTTCCTGTCTAGGCTTGAATCCCTCTTTGTTTCTGAATCCATCCTTGCCTTTGAAATCCCTTCCGAATCGTCCTTCGCCACGTTCTGCGCGAGGTTTGAACCCTTCCTTGCTTCTGAAAGAGCCTTCCTTGCCAGGCTTGTCGCTGCGGTCGAAATCTCTTTTTCTTCCACCTTTGAAGTCGGAGTCACGTTTTCCTCTGAAGTCGCCTTTTCTGTCATTGTCTCTTCTGCTTCTAGGAGCACGTTCTTCGCGTTTCGGTTTGAATTCCACATCACTGTTTTCGCTGCGGAAAGTCTTGTACTTGCCGTCGAAAATCTGATATTTTCTGAACTGGCACTCCAAGGCACCGTTGAAGAGAGGCACCTTAACCGATGGCTTCAGACCAATTTGGTCGAAACATTCGTCGCGGTAGCTCAAAATCCACGCGTCGTTTCCGGCAAAGGCATGCTTCAGTCTTTCGCCAATCATTTCATACAGTCCTAGCAGGTCGGTAGAAGAGATACGCTCTCCGTAAGGAGGGTTTGTAATGATGATGCTCTTTTCTTTAGGCTGTTCAAACTGCTGGAAAGGTTGTATTCTCAAGATAACATCCCTGCTCACTCCGGCAGCTTTCACGTTGTGGATAGCAATTTCATTGGCTTTCGGGTTGTTGTCGAAGCCGTAGATTTTATGTTCAAATTCTTTTTCGTTAGAATCATCGTTGTAGATAGAGTCGAACAAGTCCTGGTCGAAATCTTTCCATTTTTCAAATCCGAATTCCTTGCGGAACACACCCGGAGCGATGTTTCTGGCAATCAAGGCCGCTTCGATAGGAATAGTACCCGAGCCGCACATCGGGTCAATCAAGTCACATTCGCCTTTCCATCCCGACATCAAAATCATTCCGGCAGCCAACACTTCATTAAGAGGTGCTTCCACCTGTTCCTGTCTGTATCCGCGGCGGTGAAGAGATTCTCCGGAACTGTCGAGCGACAAGGTGCATCGGTCTTCAGCCACATGGATATTGATGGCCAAGTCCGGGCTGCTGATACGTACTGAGGGGCGGTTGCCGGTTTTTTCGCGGAAATAGTCTACAATGGCGTCTTTTACCTTGTAGGCCACAAATTTAGAGTGTCTGAACTCGTTGGAGAAAACTACAGCATCTACAGCAAAGCTGCTCATGTTGTCCAAATATTGTTCCCATTGAATACTTTTAACCGCTTCATACACTTCATCTGCGGTCTTTGCGGTAAAGTGCTTGATAGGTTTCAGAATACGGATGGCGGTACGCAGGCAGAAATTGGCGCGATACATCATTGCCTTGTCTCCTGTAAAAGAAACCATACGTCGTCCTATCTCAATGTTTCCGGCTCCCAGCTCGGTGAGTTCTTGTGCCAGAATCTCTTCCAATCCCTGGAAGGTTTTGGCTATCAGCTCGAATTCTTGATTCATTATAAATTTAATTACGTAATTTCAATTGATGGTGCAAAATTACGAATTTTCACTCAGTCGGTCAACACTTTGCAATTCTTTATTAAGGGTATGTCCTTAAAAAAACGGGGCGGTGGGGTCCTTTCTGTTTTTGTAGTTGACATTTTGATGGTAAAAGGGTTGTAGTGCTTGTTAAGATGCAAGAAAATAAGCCTTTTTGCTTACCTCACTTTTTTCTTTTCGAGATGAAATAGGTGGTTTTAAGGGCTGTTTCAGGAGAGAAATGTATCAGATGGAAGCTAAAAAGAAGTGGAGTGTTAAAATCATGTCCATATTTTAAGCCAATCGCTTCGACATTTTGGCGAAAATATGTAATTGATTGGCGAAAAATATGGAAAAGATGCCGTAAAAATTTGCCGACGATTTGAACAGGTGTTTGAAAACTCCTTTTTCGAGAGAGCAAAAGCACTGCTTTTTAGTCTAGATGAACGTTCTCTCTTTCTCTTTTGGAGAGCCGGATTGTAAAGGCATATCTGTTGTGAGAAGAAAAATAGAGAGGTAATCGGTATGTGTAATGCCATAAAGAAGTCAAGGTTTCAAAATCTTGTCTTTTTGTCAATTAGAAGATGCGTGAGAATAGCTTGCTGGGAATTCTTCCGTCGTCAGTACGGATATTCTTGAATGGTGAAGGGGGTGTTTTAACAAATTGACAAAAGGGAAATTCCTCAAGTTCCCTCGACTCTTGTGTTATATATCTTTCATTGTATTTTCTTTATACTTTCAAGAAGAAATAGTTTCAAATAACAATGATGTGGAAGCTGCAACAAGGACATTGTTTATTGTCTTAGCCTAAAAAAGGTTGACTATTTTTACGTTAAACCTAAAGTCTGTTGACTTCTTTATTTTATCCCTATAGTTTGTTGCCATAAAGCTTCCTATTACTATGAGGAAATGCCAAACTCGATAGAGTTGTCACCGAAAATTTATAGGACAACTTATGCTCCCAAAGATAGACATTTATTTGAAATGGTGTTCTCTGTTTGTAGATTTTTTATTGCAATATCTCTATAACTGGTCCATCCTTTCTTTATTTCGCCTGTATGAGTGGC
>JARIAN010000013.1 GCA_029257865.1 Phocaeicola sp. | reverse complement strand
CTTGTGGGGGATACCTACCATGATTGGCATTGTGCTTGACAAGTATTGTGTAACAGGTCAGACTGCTACGGGGGCTAACGAATACAGCTATACTTTACCGATGTGTATCTTTACCGGTCTTGCTGTACTTTCTTTGCTTGTGGCATTAGCTCTGAAGGTCGCAGACCGGAAATACGGCTATAAACTGGAAGAAGCTAATATTAAATAAATCTTTCTCTTATAAGCCGGCTCCATATTTCATAGCCGTTTTCGTTAAGATGAAGTCCGTCGGTGGTCAGACTGGGTCTGAGTACGTGGGTACCGGGGAGAGTAAAGTGAGGAAAAAGATTAAGAAATGTAATACCTTTTTCTTCACTGATTCTCTGTAGCCGTGCATTTACCGCAGGTATCAGTTCTGTTTTATTATATAGATTTTTATAGCGTCCGAAACTTTCGTTGACGGGAAGGACACTTTGTAATATAATCTGGGTTTCCGGACTTTCCTGTTGTATCCGTGTGATAAGGAGACGCATCATTTCTGCAATGCTGTCGGGAGTAAGCTGGTGGGAAAGATCATTTATGCCTGCCATCAAATAGATTTTGGATGGACGTCCCGGGAGAACCTGATGAAGGCGGTCGTACATACCCATTATGTCATCGCCGGTAATTCCCCGGTTTACTGCATTTTTTACCTTGAGCCGTTTATTCCAGTCGCCTCCATTTTCAGTCAGGCTATTACCTAGCATGACAATATTCTTTGCGGTAATATCTTCTTCATACATGAACTGGCAAGTACGTTTGTAGTAGTGTGGAGTATATTTGCGTGGGGCAGGACAGATAGAAGAGGCCACCACATTAGCTACCAGTCCGCGAAGCCGTACGATGGACTTGTTGTCCTTGGGGTGGACTGCATTGGTCAGCAGGATAACGCTGGTCTGGTTTTCAGGATCTATCACTATACTTGTTCCGGTATATCCTGTATGGCTGTAAGTAGAATCCGAAAAAAAATCACCATTGTTTGAAGCATAGGGAGTAAAACTATCCCACCCCCGGGTGCGCCCGAATTCTTTCACCTGACGGGGAATACTCCGCATAGCTTTTACTCCCAGCGGACTCAGTATCCGTACTCCGTTCCATTCTCCTCCGTGCTGCAGTGCCGCACAAAGCAGGGCCAAATCGTCGGCGCATGAAAATACTCCTGCATTTCCACTTATTCCTCCGTTGAGTATTCTTGCAATGGGGTCGTGAGCCTGTCCTCTGAGTACCTGCCCGTTTTCCTGTTGTTCAGTGGGGGCAATATCTTTTTGCCAGTGGCCCATTTCTGAGTTCACCCACGAGGGAGAAGTCGTATTTTCCCATATTCCCTTTTTATTCCGGACACACGGAAGATAGTCGGTATATTTCATGTGCAGTTTGGAAAACAGGTTTTCCTGCGCAAAGTCGCGTAATGATTTTCCGCTTGCTGTTTCAATGATGTGCTGTAGAATCACAAAGTTCAGACAACTGTAGCGGAAGTCGGTCTGTGGTTCAAAATGTCGTTTGCAGGTACAGATATAGTCAAGAAGCGCTTGAGGACAGGGCGACCCATACTGCTTTTCCAGTTCCTTGACAGGGGCATAGGCGGGTAGTCCTGAAGTGTGTGTCAGCAGGTCTTGTATACGGATAGAGCGTTTTCTGTCCTGCTCCGGACTTTTCCAGTCTTCAAAAGAGGGAATATACTGCTTTACGGGGTCAAGCAGGCGTATCTTTCCCTGTTCTGCCAGTATCATTATACAGATGGCTGTAGACATGGATTTGCTGCATGAGGCCAAATCAAAAATGGTATGGACAGACATTGGTTCTGCCTTTGGGCTGATACTTTTGTTGCCATAGGCTTTCAGGTAGGCCATTTTCCCGTTCCTGACTACAGCCAGGACGGCTCCGGGAATTTCTTTTTCTGAGATGGCCTGCCCGATTACCTTATCGGCATGATGCAATCTTTCTGTACTCATTCCGACTTCTTCGGGTGCAACGCGTGGCAGGTATTGTGCGTTAGCGGTTGACAGGCTGATTGTCATGATTAAATGAAACAGAATGGAGAATACATTTTTCATGTGAAGATGTGTTTTTAGGTCATTAATTGGATCGGCGTGGATCTTTGCGGAAAGCATCGACTGCTTTTTTTACCGAGCCGTGCAGAAGAAGCAGGTTTTTGGCATGCTCATAGTCTAATCCCAGTTCTTCTACAATCATGCGGGTACCCCGGTCAATAAGTTTCTGGTTGCTGAGCTGCATATTAACCATTTTGTTTCCTTTTACTCTACCCAGCTGAATCATGACAGAAGTAGTAATCATGTTCAGAATCATTTTTTGTCCGGTTCCGGATTTCATGCGGGAACTTCCGGTAACATATTCCGGCCCTACAAGCATTTCGATGGGAACATCTGCTTCGGCAGCCATGGGGGAGTCCGGATTGCTGGTGATGCATCCGGTGAGAATGCCGTGTGCTCTTGCCTGCTTTAATGCTCCGATAACATAAGGGGTAGTACCCGATGCTGCAATACCTATCACGGTATCTTTTTCACAGATATGGTGTTCCTGCAACTCTTCCCATCCTCTTAGAGTGTGGTCTTCTGCATTTTCCACAGGGTTGCGCAAGGCGGTGTCTCCTCCTGCTATCAGTCCGATGACCAAGGTAGGAGGCATTCCGAAGGTAGGAGGAATTTCTGATGCATCCAATACTCCAAGCCGTCCGCTGGTGCCTGCTCCCATGTAAAAGATACGTCCTCCCTGTTTCATGCGGGGCACAATCAGAGTCACCAGTTTTTCTATCTGTGGAATTGCTTTTTGTACAGCCAAAGCCACTTTTTGGTCTTCTGTATTGATATCTTCCAATATTTCCCGTACTGATTTTTTTTCCAAGTCATGGTATAGTGATGACTGTTCGGATATTTTTATAAATGCCATATTTCTGCTGTGTTTAGATTATTATTGTATGTGATTTTTGGGAAAAGAATGATGAAAACTGACAAGTCCATCCATTGGACTTTGCATGATTTTTCCTACTTCCAGTCCTGTTTCATTTGCTGCTTCGCACAATACCTCTTTGTAGTGGAACGCTATTGAGCCAATGAAGTGAACCTGACAGGAGGAGTAGTCATACTGCATGACATTACGCTGTAGGAAGGCTTTGAAGTTGTTTAGCACCAAATGGTGTATGCAGGGTTCATCCAGGTTATTGAGCAGGAATGGAGAAAGGCTTGCCAGGAACCGGTTGGGGAATGGCTTGCGGTAGACTTTATCAATGATTTCGGCCGGTGAAAGCGGGTATTGCTGGAAGAATTTCTCCTTTATTCTGGCTGGCATCTGGTTTTTCAGCAGGTCGCCCAGGAGTAGTTTTCCGAGTACGGCTCCGCTACCTTCGTCTCCTAGTATAAATCCCAGCGGAGATACATTCTCCTGTATGCTGTTCCCGTCATAGTAACATGAGTTAGATCCGGTACCCATGATGCAGGCTATTCCCGCTTCCCGTCCACATAACCCTCTGGCTGCGGCCAACATATCCGTGCAGACTTCAATGTATGCCGTTTTGTTGAAATGAGTGTGAAGGACTTCTTTGACCAGCAGGGATTTGTCTGCTGTACAGCCAGCACCATAAAAGAAGATAGCTTCAGGGGAAGCAGACTTTAGTTGGGGCAAGAGGTGTTGGGTAATTTCCAAACTCATATCTTCCTGTGTCTGGAAGAAAGGATTCATACCTTTGGTAAAGATTCGCTGGATGATTTTTCCTTGTTCTGCCACACACCAGTCGGTCTTGGTAGAACCACTATCTGCAATTAGTATCATATGATATTGTTTTTTCAATTATAACTTGATAAATATTTTTCTCTTATACAGTGAATATCCCACCAGCCAGTTGATTACGACAAACAGTAACGCATAGGCCAGGGAGGCATTCAGGTTTCCAAGTATAGGCTGCAGGGTATGAGTATATAGCAGTCCGTGTATGGAGACTGTTCCCTGATGCCAGGGAATCTGTATGCTTCCGAACA
Source organism: Phocaeicola sp. (assembly GCA_029257865.1). Classification (GTDB taxonomy): domain Bacteria; phylum Bacteroidota; class Bacteroidia; order Bacteroidales; family Bacteroidaceae; genus Phocaeicola. The sequence continues at coordinate 22,019 of JARIAN010000013.1, read as the reverse complement.
GGATAGATAATACTCCGCCCAATACATACATAAAAAGCGGGTTTACCCCAAACACTTCAAAAAAACGGCTCCATTGCCGGTATCCTTTAACATCAATCAGCCAGATGAGCAGTGCCAAAAGGCTAGCTGCCATTCCACAGGTCACCAGCACATAGGTAGGTGACCATATCTTCTTGTTGACAGGGCATCCGTAGCTGAGTAGCATGCCGGTAAACATCATGGCTGTACCGGCTATGAACAGGGTGTTGAGGTGAGCATTGAGCAGAGAATCTTGAGAGTGTTTCCGGTTATTGTCCAACATCAGTTTCCCGATATAGAATCCTATCAGAACCTGTGCCACAGAAGGGATGGTGCTGAGCAGTCCTTCCGGATCTATGCCATGATCCTTATACATATGCGCCGGAGTGAGGATTGCACGGTCTATAACTGATAGAATATTACTTTCGTTATAGGCAAATCCATTTCCGTACAGCAGGATAATTCCATAGCCAGTCAGCAGGCTTGCTATCAGATAGGGGATGTGTTTATGCCGCATGGTGATTGCTATGACAGAAACCGTGCCATAGCAGAGCGCAAGGCGCTGCATGACGCCAAGTATGCGCATACGGTCAAAAGTCCATATGGCTTCCCATAACTGTGAACTGAATCCGATTCCTTCAGCAGGCTTAGTCCAGTAATAACAAAAGCGTGAAAACCATCCGACTGCCATTCCTATCAGGAAAATAAAAACAGTGCGGCGCATGATTTTCATGAAAGTGTCATGGTTGCACTCAAAATTGAATTTACGGAGTGAGATGTAAGTGGATATTCCCATGATAAACATGAAAAAGGGGAAAACCAAATCGGTAGGAGTCAGCCCGTTCCATTCGGCATGTTGCAAGGGAGCATAGATATGATTCCAGCTACCGGGGTTGTTGACCAAGATCATGCCTGAAATAGTAATGCCCCGTAAGATGTCAATAGCCAGAATACGCTTGTCTGTATGGTTCATAATTTATCGGTATAAATAATAACGTTTTGATAATTTGCGGAAGTTTTCCACGTCCTTATTCCAGTAAGGGCGGACATCCTCCCAGCGGTTCCTTTTGGAGAATAATTCTCTAATCTGTTTTGAACCGCTTACTTTGTCGAACATATCAAACCGGGTTTTGTCTGCCTGGCTGAATACGGCATGTTCAGGCCAAAGGGTAGCGACCTCCTGCATAACTAAAAACTGAATCTCTGTCAGCGGGGCTTTATGGAAGTCTGTCAGATGAACCTGAACCCCCTGTAACTGTTCTCCTTTTCCTACTGCATAAAAAGGCTTGAGATACAAGGGGCGGAAGTATACACCGGGCACTTGGTGGCGGTTTAAGGCTTCTGCCAGGCATACAGCATTAATCCACGGAGCTGCAAACATCTGAAAAGGGATGGTATAACCTACCCCTATGGAGAGGTATCCCAATTCTCCTAAAATGCCGCTTACCGGATAGAATACCGCAGAGTGGGGGTGGGGAATATGTGGGGAGGAAGGTACCCACTGAAGCCCAGTCTCGCTATAGTCCATCTTCCGTTTCCATCCTTTCATCTTGATAACCTTCAGTCTGCACTGTTTTTTCCCGGAAAGCATACGCTCTCCGTTGAGCATCATGGCCAGTTCTCCACATGTGAGTCCGTAAAGGTACGGAATTTTGAATTGGCTTACAAACGAAATGCAGTCGTCCTCGGTAAGGTTGCCTTCTACTTTAATTCCTCCGAGGGGATTGGGTCTGTCAAGTACCATGAAGTCAATGTTATTTTCGGCTGCTGCCTCCATGGCCAGTCCCATCGTACTGATGTAGGTAAATGAACGGCACCCAATATCCTGTATATCATATACAAGTACATCAATGCCTTTCAGCATTTCGGGGGTCGCTTTTCTTGTTTTTCCGTATAGAGAATAAACCGGCAGTCCAGTATGGTGGTCTTTCATGTCGGCCACTTTATCGCCTGCATGTATGTTTCCTCTTACTCCATGTTCCGGTCCGTATAAAGCTACCAAGTTTACCTTATCTGCTTCATGCAGGATATCAATGGTAGACTTCATCTGATTATCAACTCCTGTAGGGTTAGTAATTAACCCCACCCGCTTGCCTTCCAGGCAGTGGAAATGCTGTTCTTTCAGTACTTCCAGTCCGGTTTTTACTTTAACCTTCTGTGCACATAAGGTAAGGCAAAATAAGTTTAAAATGATAAATGAGTTTATTATTTTGGTCATCTCGGGTAATTTATGTCAGTTTGTTTTCATTTTTATTTCCGTATTCGCTGTCTATCTTAATCCATGCGCATACTCCGATTGTGGCAATGCAGCATATCATGACCCACACAAAAAAAGCCTCGTATCCAATCTGCTCCTGCAACCATCCTGCAGTCATTCCCGGAAGCATCATTCCCAACGCCATGAATGCCGTGCATATGGCATAATGAGCTGTTTTATGCTCTCCCTCGGAGTAATAGATAAGATATAGCATATAAGCTGTAAAGCCGAATCCATAACCGAACTGTTCTATAAATACACATAGGTTGATAATCAGCAGATCCTGTGGCTGGAAATATCCTAAATAGACAAAAGTAAGACAAGTTAGGGAGATACTCCAGGCCATGGGCCACAGCCATTTTTGCAGGCCTCCTTTTGCTGCACAGATTCCACCGATAATACCTCCTATGGTTAGCCCCAAAATTCCGATTGTGCCATATACCCATCCCACCTGTGAGGTACTGAGTCCCAGTCCTCCCTTTTCAATAGGGTCCAGCAGGAAAGGATTGATCAGTTTCACCAGCTGTGCTTCGGGAAGTCGGTATAACAGCATGAAAAGAATTGCTACGCCAGCCTGTTTCTTATGGAAGAAGCTGATGAAGGTAGCAAAAAATTCCTTGAAGATAGTTTTGGGAGTGATATTGCTCACGGCAGGCCGGTCTGTATTAGGGTAATCCAGTATATAATTGTGGTAGAGATAAAACCCGATAAACAATCCGGCCAGGACATAAAAGGTAATGCTCCATGCCATAGCTACGGTAGAAGTCAGTTTTTCCAGTGTACCCGCCAATATGACCAACAATCCCTGTCCGGCAATGGTGGCTATGCGGTAGAACGTGCTTCTTATTCCTACATACATAGCCTGATCTTTGACACTTAGTGCCAGCATATAGAAACCATCGGCTGCGATATCATGGGTAGCAGAACTGAATGCTGTCAGCCAGAAGAAGGCTAGTGTCCATTGGAAAAAATGATCGGTGGGAATGGTGAATGCAATGCCTGCCAGTCCGGCTCCCACAAGTAGCTGCATGGCAATAACCCACCAGCGTTTGGTTTTCAGCAGGTCAATAAATGGACTCCAAAACGGCTTGATTACCCAAGGCAAATATAGCCATGAGGTGTAAAGAGCAATATCGGTATTTGATATTCCCAGTTTCTTATACATGATGACAGATATGCTCATCACTGCTACATAGGGTAATCCCTGAGCAAAATACAGGCTGGGTATCCAGGCCCAGGGATTCAGTTTCTTATTTCTTTTAAGTGTGTTCATCGTATTCAGGTTAAGGCAAATTACAGATAGAGTTTTTCTATAGAGGCTCCAATATAATAGTGGAGCAATATGGTGTCATACAGATACCCCTGTTCTCCCATTACGGCTGCTCCAATTTGGCATAATCCAACTCCGTGTCCCCATCCGGCTCCCGTAAGAGTGAATTTACTGGGGATTCCTCCGTCAGAAATATCTTCCTTGTCTATGACAAAGGCTGAACTGTAGAGGTGAGAGGGTGAAAGAGTCCGGCGTATTTCCAGCTCTTTCCCGATGATACAGGAATGTTTGCTTCCTACAATCTTCAGTTTCCAAAGACGCCCACTCGTACCGCGAGCAACAGGAATAAGGTCTATGATATCTCCATAGTCTATGCCAGAGCGTTCTTTGATGAGGGTAGCTATTTCGTGTTGGGTATAACTTACCTTCCAGCGGTAAAAATCGGTCGTTTCCTGATCGTAATTGTTTAGTACCTGTGATAGGATTTTCTTGTCACGGGTGTTGCAGAATGCTTCAGGGGAACTGCATATCCACCTCCGGGCTTCCTCTTCTCGGGTAAGATCTGGGCAGGTTATTGTAGTAGAAGCCGTAAGCAGGCTTCCTCCCGGCCGGTCGAGTTGCTTTTTCAGATAAGGATAGCTGGTTTCTTCCCAGCAATATTGGAATTCTTCAAAGGCACCTCCGCAGCATTTGGAGAAACGGGCATCACATATCTCTCCCTCTGACATCAGCACCTGACCTCTTGTAGCCTGAATAGCCTGTTTAACCTCATTGGTTGAGGTTCGGGTGATACCCTGATAACGCTGGCAGTGGTCATCGGCACACACATCAAAATGAATATGATCTTCGCGGTCGTACCATTTTATATTTTCTAGTGCGGTATTTGTCCGGGCAGAGCATGGATGTGGTGAGGCTGTTGTTTCTTTATTTTTCCTGATTTGTGCTAGCAGCCAACTTCGTGAAATTACAGCATGAGCTTTCAGCAGTTCAAGTGAAGCCGTAGCACTCATTTCACTGGATATTACGCTGGTCAGATAATCTTCTACCGGAACCACATTAATGGCTGTGATTTTATTGTTTTCAATGATTAGCTTGAGCGCTCCCTGAAACTGCTGGTTTTCTTTCCTTTCCCAGTGAAAATTAATCCCGATGGTTACTCCGTAAAGTTCAAAGGCAGAAGTGCTCTGATGTACTGGTTCAAAGTATAACTCTTTGTATTCCTGATTATTCCATTGTATCTTCCCATTTTGAAGATGTGCTACCTGCTTTCCTTCCAGAGTGGTTTCATTTATCTGATAAGGAGTGAGTAGGGAGAACCGGATTTCAGTTTCAAACATAATCCCTACATTTACTTTTGGTTCTTTCATAAGATTCAGTTATATAGGATTTGAGATAAAGGTTTGTTTTACAGTATGACATACTTGTTGCATCTTTTCGTAAGGTAGACAGACTTCAGATAAGATCCGGGCGATGTCTTCGTCCGAAACACGCCGGAAGTCGTCTGCTATGGGCATAATAAACACTCCGCCTAAGTCGACAGCGGCAGGGCTGCTCAGCAACCTGAGTCCGTCTTGAGCATAATAGCAGTCCGGACGGTGCTTAGCCCGTGGAAAAACAATGATTGTCCATCGGTTATCTTCGTATGATGCCAGGATATTCATCATCGGTTCGTCATCATCTGCTCCCTCAGGCAGTGCATGGTAAAGGGCATTGAATACGCTACATGCACTCTTTATATCTGATGCTGTCAGTATAAAAGCAGTCCGCAGCCGGTCTTCCAAGCAATAGAGTGAAGCATTTTTTTCAGCAATCACTTCTTTTTTGGGTAAAGATATCCATTGTTGCTCAATGGGCATGAATCCTTTATATCCAGCTTGAAAATGAGCATGGTCTGGTGCTGAAGCCCCACATCTCGGCCCGTTATAAAATAAGGTATATGCTGTAAGTAGCTGTGACAAGACAAGCAGGTCCTCAAAGCGTCCGGCTATCCGTTGAGGCACATGTTTTACATCCGGAATGGTTAGATGTTTGGGAAAGATAGGAAACGGGTTCACCAGAATCTGATAGTGTTTGCAGCATGGAATTCCACGCTGTACTTCCGGCAGATTCTCAGGGCAGAGAAAACATTTTCTTTCCTGAATTGAGCGTTTGTCTACCTTTGCAGCAGAAGAGACTATGCGCGTTGGATTGAACTGCAGTTTGTAGGCTGTTCCTCCAACAGTCACTTCTCTGATTTGTACCTGTGACAAAGCCATATAGTTCTGGCGTGCTAAATCCCATCCTGCCAGTTGTCCGGCGAATAGTTGATCTATAATCTTACAGTCTGTAGTACCCATGCTTCTATTTGTTAAAATTTATATTCATTGCAATTCTAGCCTGCAACTCCCAAGATCGTATCCGATCTTTGTAGAGATTATGGTTATTCATTTTCTGGATATCCAGTGCTGCATCCGAGTTGTCATCCCAGCGGCGGCAAAGATAGACCACCTCATATACCCGCCCTATCTGGTAATGCCTTGAAAAGTAAAGACCGAGGGCATAGTCTTCTCCGTAGCTGGTATTAGGCACTTTGATTTCTCTTAGTATTGGAGTGTAGAAAGCACGCGGGGCTCCTAATCCGTTTATCCGTAAAGCATTGTTTCTCCCGTTTTCCGGTGTCCACTCCCTATGATCAATGATACCGGGAGTTATCATGTTCATGTTGAAATCAGTCATCATATAAGTCCCTACTACCATGCCACAGTTTTGTTCATAGAAAGCCTTGATGAGAGTGCTTAATGTATTTTCATCCTTGTATACATCATCGCTGTCCAGCTGCACTGAGAATTTTCCGCATGCAGGGTGATTGACACCTACATTCCAGCAACCTCCGATACCCAGGTCTGTACGCTCGGGGATGATATGAATAAGTCTGGAGTCCGGTTTGAATTCATTGATAGCCTCTGATGTTCCGTCGGTAGAGTGATTGTCAATGATGATGAGGTTAAATGGAAAATCCGTTTTCTGCCTTAAAACAGAACGGATTGCATCACGTATCGTGCGGATGCGGTTTTTTACCGGAATAATCACAGAAGCCTCATATTCAAATTGTTCTTGGCCGAATTCTATTTTTTTGAATTCAGGCTTCAGATACCCTCCTATTTCCTTCAGGTGTTCAGTACAAGCCAGTTCCATCTCTATTTGCCGGCTGCGGTTCTTGGGATCTACATAGTCAAACATCTTTTCTCCGCTTTTGCGGGTATCCAGTTCCACTTCAGTATAGAGAAATTCATTAATGTGGACTAAGCTGTAAGACTGTGATAACTTTAAGCGCAAATCATACAGTCCGGCAAACTGATAGGATGATTTCATCCGTGAAGCGGCTTCCTTTAGGGCAACTGTATGGAAAAGGAGGACGGAACCAAAATCAAAATCATCTCTTAGTGCTCCCATCTGATAGTCAATGACAGGGGCGCAACTCTGTACTCCCTCTTTCAGTTGGTAATGATCAGCATATACCATACCAGCTTTACTATCCTCCAGAATCTGTATCATTCTGTCAAGAGCAAACATTCCGAGTTTAAGCGGAGTACTTTTAGTGTAAAATAAAGTATATTCAGCTTGCGTTTCTAGTGCAATTTGTTTAAGAATATCACTCCCGTACATTTGCCCGGTACGGAGATATAGGTATTCCCGGTTGGGAGATTCTTCATGGTTGCCGACCAGAGTAATTTGATTAACGAATGGACATTCACGCAGACTCTTGATGGTATATTCAGCCTCTGTATGTGTGGCTGAAAAAAGGTAACAATCTATTTTTTTCATACGCATTATTTTTATGACTGATGTAATCTGTTTATGATTTCTATATTTGTGGACTACTTGACAGAGATCATACCTACTTCTCCACTGGTAGCTGTAAACAATATGTGTTTTTTACCCAGTGGTACAACCGTGTTGATGAGTGAGTTTCCTATTTTATGCTTCCACAGTACTTTCCCGGATTTTGCATCCAGGCCGAAAATGAGACCTTCCTTGGTACTTCCTATCATTATACCTTGCTGCTCTATCTGCATGGAAGGGGCATGTTCGTAGCCAAACCCCACATTGCTCGTCCATATCTGGCGAGGAGTGCTGGTTTGTGTATCATAGCACACGATGCTGTCGTTCATGGTCTTTGCATAGAGCCGTTTCCCATCCAGGGAAATTCCTACCGATTCCCTGACTTTTGACTGGAAGGTTCTCCATATAGTATTTCCTGTGGCTAAATCAATGGCTGTCAGGGCCCGTTTAGGATCAGCAATGAAAACTTTGTCTTCTGTAGCTACTGGCCAAACTGCTGCAGGCGAATAATGTATGCCTGGTAATCCGTGTGTCCATTTCCATTCTTCCTTTCCACTATCCTTATGGAGTGCATAAAGTATATTGTCCCATGCTCCGAAAATTACTTTATTGCCGGCGATGAGCGGTTTGGTTTCAATATATCCTTTTACCTGGTCGTATGTCCAGATAACTTTACCGGATATTAGATCTATTTTCCGAAATGTATGATCGCTTCCACCTATATATACTGCTCCATTTTCAATTGTAGCAGCCCCCAAGACCGGCTGGGTTGTTTCCAGTTTCCAGCACAAACTTCCATCGTCTGCTTTTAGGGCATAAATGCTTCCATCAGCAGAACCAGCCACAACTATGCCATTGGCTGTAGCCGGCGTACCGACAATACGCTTTCCACAGGTAAAGGTCCATATTTTTTTTCCTTTAGAGAGGGTATATGCCGTAAGTACTCCATTGTCATCTCCTACAAAAACTTTGTCAGAAGATACTGCCGGGGAACAATAGATTCCGGTTCCGGTTTGGATGATCCAGTTTTCTTTTACCTGAGGGTATTGGTGGTTGATGCTGAAGTCTGGATAACTGTCAGCATGTCCCTGGTGGTCATAATAGGACCGGGTAAGGGAAAAGGAAGCTCTTTTACGCATAGTCTCTCCTATCCTTTGCGTATAAACCAGAATCGAATCAGAGGTTACTTCAAAAATCCCATATCCGGATTTTCCGTCTTTATCGCGCAGGGTGCTTCGGGTTAATATTCCCGGAATGCCATCGTATCTGAATTCTTTGTCAGTATGGTAATGTCCTCCGATGAACATACGCACATTAAAGGGGCGTACAGCATCGGTTACTTCATACCAGTTGTCTACATCGTTTTTAAGAATGGGATAATGGGTGACCATGATGAAAGGCTGTTGTTTTCCTGCCTGTTTCATGATTTCTGTCATCCAGTGGATATCTTGTGGTACGACATGACCGTAGGCCATTCTCATCAGTGGGCCGGAATTGAATCCGATGAACTGAATCCCTTTGTGTTCAAATACAAACCGTTCGTCTCCGAACACCTTGTGGAAAGCCGTACATCCTGATTCACTCCATTTGGTTTCATGATTGCCCAAAACCACATAGTAGGGAACTTTCAGTAATTCCAGGCATGATTTGACTTCTTCCATGCTTTCCTGATCTCCGGATTCGGTAAGGTCTCCAGTAACGAGTACAAAATCAATCTGATCTGTTGCATTCAGCTGGGCCACAGATTTTAATAAATCTTCCTTCGGCATTGGGTTGTGCGGAGTAAGATGTAGGTCGGTCAGTTGTGCAAAACGGAAAGGTTGCTGTTGTGCCTGCAAACCTAGAGAAAAGGTCCACAGAGACAGAATGACCAATAATTGTCTGCTATTCATAATTCAGTTTTTTAGGGTTAAAGAAATCAAGTATTTCTCTCATTAACATTTCTCTCTGTTTTTTCTCTCGGATACATTCAAAAGGAAATCCCCAGACCACAGTTTTGTATTGACCCTCATAAGCAATACCTGCACTGAGGTTATTTTCGTTATATCTTAATATAGTATGAGCATCCGGACAGGTTGGTTCAATGGCATCAGACGATTCTACAGCATAACATTCCCGGTTAGGTTGAGTAGAGAATGTAAAGCTGTAACTGCTTTCTTTCGGGCTATTCTGTTCTTTTCTTACTTTACCCGTACAAGCCGCCTTATCTGTTCTCCACTGGTATTTCAGAATATTGCAGGCAAAGAGTCTGTCTGCTTCCTTTGAAGGTGTATGAGGATTACTCCATAAGTCACTCCCTACATAAGCTCCGGATACAAAAAGATTTCCCCCTCTTTTACAGTGGGCAGTGAGGATAGTCTGCATCTGACTACTGAAAGTCTTGAATTGTAGGGAGTCCGTTCCTGAACCCATTTTAGTTTGTAGTTCTTTCCCTAATATTAAGTCTACAGTTGAGTAATTATTCAGATTGACAGTACCAGATTCTACTGCTTTGTTACTGCAGGAAACAAAAGAATATCCGGCTTTCAGGATGGCTTCGCCATGCAGGGAAGGATAATCAAACGTATTCCCGGCTATGACCTTAGTCTCATAATTACCATAGCTCTCGCCGAATCCTGGAGCATCATCATCAATCCAGGGCAGGTCTCTGCGGAATTCTTTCATGGCTCCGGTATAGTTAATGTTGTTTATATAGGGTACTCCATGATCAGTGAAACCGGCATAGCAACGATTCTTATTATCGTATAAAAGAAAATCAGAAGGTGCACATATTCTGTCAAAACCATTGATAATCAGTATAGGTAAGTCTGCGGATTCAGGCGCATACCCAGCCGACAGAATTTCAGAAGGAAAACTCTTTCCTCCCTGGTTTACAGCCACGACCTTATAGCTGCATACAGTTCCTGATGGTATAGTAGTGTGATACCGGTTTTCCTTAACTAAGGTACCATTGTCAAAAGCTCCCGATCCCATTCGTGTATAGACAATATATTTTTCGGCTTTTGCAGTAGGCTCTAGCGGATCGGCTGTGGGTTCCCAGGTTAATTCTATTTCATTTGCCTGTTTGATTTCAATAGCCATATGCTTTACAGGGAGAGGCTGAACTACATAGTCTGTATGGTATTGGTGGCTAAGGAAACGAAGCATACCTTTATATATAGCCCGGCTTACGGTAAACTGGAAGCGAGGGTCCAGCCCATATTTCATATCAGCAAGGTTCTGATGTGAAAGCAGTTCCAGTAGCATCGTAGGGACGCGGGGAGTTTTTGCTTCAAAGTAGGGCTTGTTCCACATGCCTCTCCGGGTCCACCGAGGTTCGTATAACTTGCGAATGTCTTGTATGATTTCAGATTGTATAATATCAGTAAGTTCTCTGGCCTGTTGTCTTGATGTTCCGTCTGCATACTGTTCGTCTTCTGATTTGGCACAGTAAATGCCTAAAGTTCCGATAATAGAATCATTGTCTGTTGTACCGGCATCGCTGTGAAAGGCAAATGCCAGGTCAATGGGAATATTTAATCCTTTTTCATCCGGATTGGCCGGTGAGCCTCCAGCCAGAAAATTTACCCATAATCCTCTACTCTTATAATCGTCTGTATAATCGTTGGCTCCTTTACTTTCCGAATAAACGCTGTCTGGAATTCCTGCCCACTGCATCCAGTATCTGGCAGCTTCACAGAAACGGGGGTAGCCGCTCGTAACCGGCATTCCACCTTTTTCAGTTTGGCTTTGCCGGGCAATGTTTCCCATACCTCCTCCTAGCTTAACAGCATCAGCTGTTATGGTATATCCTTCTTTTTCAGACTTGTTACTCAAGGTAATACGATAACGTCTGTCTTTTCCCTTGTTGAAAGGAAAAGACCCTAGATAGATCCATGTTCCTCCTCCCATTTTCTGGTTTACCCGGAAAGTGGAAACCCCTCCCTGATGATATACAGTGTAGTGTGCATCCTCTGTGCTGTTAGGCAGAGAGTGATAAGAAATATATACTGCATACTCGCCTTGTTCAGGAATATCAGGAATCCATTCAGCCAGGCTTTCTTTTCCTTTTCTGATACTTTGTATTTCTCTGTAGCTACCTTCTGTAAAAGGGTTTTCAGTATGGACATAGCTGTCACGCAGAAAGGCAAATCCTTTTTCCTTGCCTGTGACCCATTTCATGTCTTTAGCATATTCACTGTATATGGAACTGCTGTTTCTGCATCCGTCGTTATCAATGATTATCTCTTCATTCCTGTAGTCCCGTTCACGTGGAATCAGTACATTGGCTCCAGCATTTTCAAGCATAGGCACCAAGTAGGGAAGAACGAAACTTTGCGTATAGAGATCTTCTACTGTTTGCATTAGGCGTGCTCTTTGCCATTCCCACCGCTGTAATTTCTGCTCAAAATACCATCCGTGGCTTTGCCATAATGCAATATGGCGGTTGGATAACCCTTTTTTAGGGATATAAGAGGATGAGGTTCTGGTGATCAGTGGAGGAGTTTGGGCTTTTCCCGGGCGGAATGTTTTTTCTTTTTTCTTATTCAGATAGATGTCGGGTATCAATTGCTCAATAGGCTGACCATCGGTTATTAGCTGAATTGTTTGTCTTGTATTGTAGTTTGGAATCAACTGTCTGATCTTTTTGTAAATTTCTTCTACATCTTCCTCCCTGAACGGGAAGTATGAGCAGTTGCTATTGGCAAATAGCCGGATGCTTTGCTGATTTTCTGCTATTGAATCAATGGTGATAGGACCCATGGCCACTTTTTCTTGTGCCTTCATGTTGAGCCAGTTCTCTATTTCATGAAGGTATTGTGCCTGGGCTTCCTGTTGGCTCTTTGCCTGTAAGGGAAGCAGTAGTGCACTACAAGCCATAGCTTTTAAAATAAGAGAAGATTTCATGGTGTTATTTTATTTAGTGGAACTCTTTATTAGCAGACAAAGCCCTATCATTGTAATGATGGCATTGATAATCAATAATTCAAAACTGATCTGATATCCGTTAAACCATTGTTCGCTGTGACTCTTTAAAATATAGCAGCATAAAGGAGAGGCTACAGCTATTGCCGGTACCCAGCGATCTCTTATTTGTTTTTTGCAAATTATGCCAAAAGTAAACATTCCCAATATCGGTCCATAGGTGTATGCAGCTAAACTATATACGGCATTGATAGCACTATCGTCATTCAGTTCATAGAATATGATAATGACAATAACCATCAGTAATGACATGATGAAATGGATTAACTTACGGGTAATGGTAAGATTTTTTTCATCCTGTTTTTCATGGGATCTTAATATATCTATGGTAAATGAGGTGGTAAGAGCGGTAAGTGCAGAGCCTGCGGCGGAATATGCAGCAGCTATCAGGCCAATGATAAACACTAATCCAATGAACAAGGGAAAATCAGGACTCCAGGTAACTTCACCAAAGAGAGCGTCACCGCTGGCCGAATTAATTCCGGTAGGGTAGTTTTCTGCATAAAGATAGAGTAGTGTGCCTAGTATTAGAAACAGTGCAATGACAAAAATCTGAATAAATGAACTCACAATCATGTTTTTTTGGGATTCTCGGAAATTCTTGCAACTCAGCGTTCTTTGCATCAGGTCCTGATCTAGCCCTGTAGTTGCTATAATCATGAAAACACCGGCTATAAACTGCTTCCAGAAGTAGCGGCCGTCATTAGGGTTATCAAAAAAGAAGATTTGGCTGCTGGCGTGGTTGCTGATGGCTTGATACATTCCGGGTAAATCAAGATTCAGGCAATTGGAAATAAATAGAATACAACATACTACAGATAGTATGAGGCATAATGTTTTCAGAGAGTCAGTCCAAATCAGTGATTTAACCCCTCCCTGGTATGAGTATAGCCAAATGAAAGAAACTGTAAGTACAACATTCAGTGAAAAAGGGATGTGGAGGGAAGAGAAAACCAAAGTTTGTAAAACAACACATACCACAAAGAAGCGGACAGAAGCTCCGAGCATTTTGGAAATGAAAAAGAACCAGGCTCCGGTGTGGTATGAATGAATCCCAAATCGGTTCTGGAGGTAACCATAGATACTTATTAGGTTCATTTTATAGAACATCGGGATCAAAATAAGGGCAATGATCAGTGCGCCTAAAAAGAAGCCTAGTACCATTTGCAGATAAGAGTAACCTCCCTGAAGGACTGCTCCTGGTACAGAAATGAAAGTTACTCCTGACATACTGGCACCAATCATTCCGAGAGTCACCATATACCATGGTGACTTTCTGTTGCCTGTAAAAAAACCGGCATTGTCAGCTTTCCTTCCTGTAAACCAGGATATAAGAAAAAGTAATCCGAAGTAGCTTATTATTGTTATAAGTATAATCCATGCAGTATTCATAAGTATAGTAGTGAAATAGGGTTTGTTATAGGGTAACTGTTGTCTCTTATTCGTTGTACAGCAGGTAAGGCTTTCGCTTCTTTTTAAATAATTCTACATCATCTGCCCATGAAGCTTTTATTTCTGAAGCACTTTTCCCCGCCTTGATCATTCTTCTGATCTGATCATTTCCTATAAGAAGTTCAAAAAATGATCGGAAAAAATGATCACCGAGGTTTAAATTCTGGTAGGCATCAATAAGGTAGGACAAATCAATTCCCCGTTTCCAAATTGTGTCATTAGGTAGTTGGCTTAGGTCTTTGCCATGACATAGATGGTTGAGTTGTGGCGGATTTTTTGCTCCAGGCATACTTTGGGGGGTGAAACTGAAATCGTAACCCAGCATATTAGGGTGTCCGTATATTTTAAATGGTTTGTCGGTTCCTCTTCCCAAACTAACGGGTGTGGCCTCAAAATAGCATAGAGAAGGATAAAGATAGATTGATTTCATGTCTGGCAGGTTAGGTGAGGGAGCTATGGGGAGTTGATATTTGGTTTGGTGGGTATAGTTCTTGCATGGGATTATAGTGATATCGCAGAAACGCGATTCAGGCAGCCATTTTTCTCCGTTTATCATACGTGCTAATTCGCCTAAGGTCATGCCATGAACAATAGGAATAGGCAACCAGCCTACTCCTGATTTAAATTTCATGTCTAAAATTGGACCATCTACGTAGTGTCCATTGGGGTTCGGCCTGTCTAGAATGATCATTTTTCGGTTAAATTCTGCACAAGCATCCATGAGACGGCACATGGAGATATAATAGGTATAGAACCGAAGTCCTACATCTTGTATATCAACAATAAGAATATCAAATTTTTTTATTGATTCTTCACTTGGCCGGCTTGCTTTTCCATCGTACAATGAAAGAATTGGCACTCCGGTTTTTGAATCCTTAGAGTTGGAAACATGCTCTCCGGCATCAGCATTACCCCGAAATCCATGCTCAGGAGAGAATATAGCAACTACGTTAAATTGATTCTCTAGTAATATATCAAGCAAATGCTTATCCCCTATCATACCTGTGTGATTTGAGAAAATTGCAATTCTTTTTCCTCTCAGCAGGGGAAAATATTCGGCAGTTTGCTCATTCCCTAGTATGACTTTGTCTTCGCTGGCAGCTCCTATTAGAACATGGGTTAGTAAGATAAAAATTAAAAAAGTCTTTTTCATAGATATTGGGATTGATGATTAGGAGGGTTATTCCTTTTCTCGCAAAGATAAAAATATATTTTAAATCAAAAACAAATATTCAGTATTTTTTGCATATGTAAATCTAAATTTACTAAATCTCTTTTGCGGCTCTTTGGATTGAATGAAAAATAGCCATATCTAATCTTTAAGCATAGATTGATATGGCTATTGATTCTTTTTAAGAGCAATACTTACATTGGTAAGTGTATTTTCTGTTCAAACTTGTTTAGCACAGTATTACCAGCCTGGATTTTGTGTGAGTTTATATCCTTTGTCTTTATATCCGTCAATTTGAGTGATGGGGATGGCTCTCAGGTAATATCGTTCAGAGTTTAGATCTCCTTTAGTGAACTTTCTGGCATTTGTGTTTCGTAAATAATTAATATAACCTTGATTTGCATTTTTGTCATTGGGGTTTTTAGGGTCAAATAAAATTAAGACACGCTCTCCTTTCTCATTTGTAACTTTCATGCCGGGATAGTCGGATACACGTAAATAAGCTCCTAAGAACGTTTTATCAGGATGGCCCTGTTTGTCGGCAGAATTAAGGTATTCATATTTAGCCCAGCGGCGTAAGTCTTCTCCCCGTCTTCCTTCCATCATGAGTTCCATGCGTCTTTCTCTTCTGATTTCCCATAGAATGGGGGCTACATCATGGTCTCTTACAGGGTCATTGATAACTACACCTTTAACGCTTAGATTGCTTCCGCTGAGTGTAACCTTAGGCATGTCGTGACTTTGGGTCTCTCCCCATTTTACTAACTGGCGGCTTCTCAGTTGGTTAATGGAAAGGTCTAAGTCGTTTTGGCTGAATGCTTCTCCTCCCATTGTGCTGATTTCATAGCGCGCCTCAACAAAATTCAGTAACACTTCCGCATACCGGAAACAAGGTGCATCTGCAGGGCTTTGTATGTTTTTACAGTATTCAGATCCTGCTGCAAACCATTCATCATTTAAGAATTTTTTTGTCGCGTATCCGGTTGGTGAAGTTCCTGCTGTATAAGTAACTCCCATGACACTGGTTATGCGTAGCGTGTCTGCAATGGTCTGGTAAAGTCTTGGGTCCCGATTTTTCAGAGAAAAACGGACGCTGGGGTCATCCTTTCCCTGATAAAGAGGAGATTGTCCAATGGGAAGCCCGTCGCTGCAAAGATAGCATTCTATTGCATTTTGAGTAACTCCCCCCTGAGTCTGGTTTTCCCCGGCATTGTAAGACATCAGAGCGTTACATGCTACTCCTTCGGTGTATTCACGATGCCATATGATTTCCGGATTTTTATAAAGTTCATCCGAAGAGAATAAAGCATTGTATGTATTTCCGATACGGAACTGGTTGGAATCTATGATTAGTTTTGCAGCTTTGATGCTCCCTTGAAGTAAATTCTTAACCTCTTGTTCATCTACTTTTTCGGATCCGGCTCCGATTTGTGTTCCATGATATTTTAGCCATGTTGCATGATAGAGTAATTCTCTTGACATATAAGCCCCAACGACATAACGATTGACTTGCAGTTTAGTGTCATCTATCCTGACATTATCTAAGGCAAACTGAAAATCGTCATGTACTTTTTGGGCTACAAACAGATAAGAATCACGGTCTTTGTACAATTCTGCTTCATCTTCCGGATATAATACATGATCAATATAAGGAACACCGCCATAAATTTTTATCATATTGCTATAGGCCATGCCCCGGAAAAACCGGGCAATTCCCATCCAGTGTTTTTTGGTATCTTCCGCAATAGGCATGCTGGGAATTTTTTCAATCATTACATTGGCTTTATAAACTGCATCGTAATTATCTGACCAAGCGCCGGTAGAAGCGTTGATATCTGTGATGGATGAAGTTGGAAAATAGAGTTCACCGCCTGTAAGACTTAGGAAGTCATCAGTAAAATTGTCTCCGGAGAAGAATCCCCCAAAGGTGGTATAGTTCTGGCTGTATCCTAAGAAAAAGTTAGAATAAAAATCTTGTGCATAGGTGCGGAGCGATGTTTCTGTTTGCCAGTATGTATCGTTATTATGTTTGTCTAGCGGCTCTTTGGAAAGGAAATCTTCACAGCTGGTAAATGTACCTAGAGCTAAGATACTGGATATTATTAAATGTACTTTTTTCATAATCATAAAATTAGATGTTAGAGACTAAGTTGAACTCCGAATGAAATAGTTTTCTGAAAAGGATAACTCCGGCCAAAATTTCGTGAGTCCGATTTGTTGTTTGCAGAGCGAATGCTGATTTCCGGGTCAATGGCAGGTTTGACGCCATCAATAGTGAAAAGATTCTCTCCTGTGAAATAAACCCGTAGTCCCTGTACTTTGTATTTTTTCAGCCATTCTTGTGGTAATGAATATCCGATTGTCAGATTTTTCATTCTCAGATAAGCCATATTGAGGATATAGCGGTCATTGATTTGGAAGTTTCCTGTGGTGGCCTGTCCGTATACCATAGGACGGGGATAAAAGGCATCTGTATTTTCCGGAGTCCAATAATCTTCAGCACCTTTATAAAAAGGTTCCCCACTGGTATATCCGGGTAAAACCTGATTACCTCCAGCCCATAGATCTTTTTTAGCTACTCCCTGGAAGAACATATTAAGGTCAAAACCTTTCCATGCAGCTTCAAGGTTTACTCCGAACTGGTATCGGGGCATTGCATTTCCTATTACAGTCAAATCTCCGGGTTTGTCTACTGTTGTTCCTTGGGTAATACTTCCGTCTTGGTTATTATCCTTATACAGGATGTCACCAGGAGCAAACTGGTATCCGCTGGGGAATACTTGTTTTTGGTCTGGGATTCCAGGTTTCAGTGAGCCATCGGCATTGAAGTCTGCTTCAGTGAGAAAACGGTCAAACTGTAAGCCCCATATATCTCCTAATATCATTCCTTCCTTGAAGAAGCTTGCATCCATCCATCCTTCTCCGCCGGAACCATAAGTCGGAATCCGGGTATTGTTTGTCCATTTGGTTACTTTGGTATGATAATCGGATATAGAAGCAGTGATGCCCAAGTGTAATCCATTCTTGAACTGATGTGTCCAGTCTATGGCAAGTTCCCATCCGGGAGTTTGGATCTCTCCCATGTTCTCATAGGGGGCACTGGCTCCTAATGCCCAAGGGAGATTGGCTGTAGTCAGGATATCACTAGTACGCCGGTTATACCAGTCGAAGGTTATTCCTATTTCATCATTGAAAAGTCTGGCATCAAATCCGAAGTCAAGGGTGGTTACCTTTTCCCAGCGGAGCTTTTTTGAAACTAAAGTCGGCATTTGGGTAGACTGGACTTTTTGTCCGTCAATAATCCAGCTATCTTGTTGGGTCGTTAATGTAGAAATGAAACGGTCTGTTCCTACATCCTGATTACCGATCATACCCCATGAGGCACGGATCTTTAATGAACTTAATGCAGGCTTTAAGGCATTCATAAACTTTTCTTCGGAGATTCTATATCCTGCAGACATGGAAGGGAAGAAGGCAAAGCGCTGTCCTGCCGGGAATCGGGAAGAGCCATCGTAACGTCCGTTTAACTCAAGCATGTAACGGTCTTTGTATGTGTAGTTGATGCGTCCGAAGAAACCTGCTACAGCCCACCAGTTATGTTCACTGCCTGTGGTTTGATCTCCTGTGGCCATATTTAATTCTGGTTTAAAAGGGTCAAGAAGTCCCATACGCTTGGCCCAAAAGAAGTTGTATGAGTTTTTTTCAAGATTGGAACCTCCCATTATTTTGAAATCATGACTTCCCCAGGTTTGACTGTATGTTGCAACAAAATTGGCTGTTATATTTTCCGAACGTCCGTTTTCTTGCTGTACGTAGTCGTGTGAGGAGGTTTGATAATTGCCATAGCAGTTTCTTAAGTCTTTCAGTGAGGTGATGGAGGAGAATATGTTATATCCGTAAACCTGGCTTGGGGTTCCATTTTCTTTGAATCGGATATTGTCAGAGCTGTAAGTTGCATCAATATCTATCGTAAGTCCCTTTACTGGTTTGATGGTTATGCCACCATTAAGCCGGAAGTATTCATGTTCCTGAGTTGTCATGGGGGCATTTTTCTGGTCAGTCAGGGCACTTCTGAAATCGTTTCCTTCAAATGTTCCGTAAGGATAAATAGGCTGCCAGCGGTATAGATAGTATAAGGGGTCATACAGGTCTGCTCCATAATTGTAGGGTTTGTCATAATCAGCTCGTGTAAACATAACTCCAGCTCGCAGTGAAATGTATTTGTTAAGGTCTGAATTGAGTGAGATATTGGCGTTATATCTTTTATATCCGTCTGAATTGATTTTCATCATTCCACTTTGGTTGATGTATCCCAAGGCTATATTATAGCTCGTTTTTCCGTTACCTCCATTGATAGACAGGTTATGTGTTTGCTGTGGAGACCATTTTTTTATGTACATATCATACCAGTCCCAGGTCCGGTAGAAAAACATGCCTCCATCTCTGAATTCAAAATCACGTCCATATTCCATATCTGAACCGAACTGATTTCCATAGCCATATTTTTCCCAGTATTCTTTCATTTTCAGGATTGAGTTTGCGTCTACACGCATGTTTCCTACCACGTCATAGAAGTTTTCACTGCCTTTTGACTGGTTGATTACTCCTTTTAGGTTGATGTCAGCTTGTTCCCATCCCGGTAGCTGCTCTGGGGTCTTGGTTGGGGTACGCCAAGCAAAATTGTTGGAGTATTTAATGGATAGATGATCGTGTTTTGCTTTTGATTTAGTCGTAATAAGCATGACTCCAAAAGCACCTCTGGCTCCGTAGATAGAAGCAGAAGCGGCATCTTTTAATACAGAGATGCTTTCAATGTCATCAGGATTGACCAGGGAAATATCGCTTACTTCTACGTTGTCAACTAAGATAAGTGGATTGGCTTTACCGTTAGGCGAACCGATGCTTCCTCTGATTTTTAATGTCGGTGCTCCACCTATTTCTCCGGAACCGGTTGTTACGGTAAGTCCCGGGACAGAACCTTGTAGAGCCCGGCCTATATCACTGATAGGTCGGCTGTCGATTGTTTTGCTGACATTTACGCTTGCTACGGCTCCTGTCAGGTTTACTTTCTTTTGTGATCCATATCCTACTACAACAACCTCATCGATTAATTCAGTATCTTCTTTGAGCACGATTTTGAGGTTGGGTTTAGCTTGAATTTCCTGGGTTGCATATCCTACAAATGAAACCTGTAAGGTTTTCCCGATCTCAATATTCAGAACGATTTGTCCTTCCAAATCTGTAATACTGCCGTTAGTTGTACCTTTTTCAATGACATTTGCTCCAATGATAGGTTCACCTTTAGTGTCTACCACGGTAATTTTGATAGACTCTTTAGGGGCTTGCTGAGTAGTTTCCAGTGTGGTGGCTGGAATGGCTTTTGCAGAAGTGACCGCACCACTGCCGAGACATAGGGCAACAGTTGTTGCAACCGTAAAGAACTTGTTGTTGGGTGAAGTTCCTGTTCGTTTAAAGTTCTCTTTCATACATGGAGATTTAAGTTAAACATTTTTGTATTAGTTGTGTGTTAAACGCTTTACCCGAAATGTGAAAGTTTGGAATATAGGACTTTCACTGTGTGTTTTACATGGTGTGTTGTAGATATTGCAAAGATATTTATTTTTTTTGGAACATTAGTAAGACTCGGTATGTTTTTTGATTTAGGTAAATTAATTTAGTATTTTTAATATTTAAGGGTTTATTTTAATAAAGAATACTTAAGGACTTTGAGTCTGTATAGTTGTTGTAGAACTGGAATTTTTGAAAATGTTTTGTTTTTTAAGATAAAGAAGTAACTTTGTGTGCCGACATGAAGGTACTCTCTTGGGTAGTGATTCATGTTGAATAAGGAACTGGAATCTATAAAATTACAACTTGCAAATAAAAGATAAAAGCTATGAAGCTAATAGCAGAAAGTGATTCTACACGAACGGAATGGGCTTTAATAGAAGGTAACCATATAATTGAAAAGGCATTTACAGAAGGTATAAATCCTTATTTTCAGACCCGGAGGGAGATTAGTCATAGTATCCGCCTGGGACTTCCAGTCTCTTTTTTCAAAAAGAAACTGGATGGTGTCTATTACTATGGGGCCGGATGTAATTCGGAAGAGAAAAAAAACATACTTGAAGGTTCTTTGGTTGCCCAATTTAAGACCCCCGTGAAGGTAGAGAGTGACTTGTTGGCTGCGGCACGCGGGTTGTTTGGAAATGAATCCGGGGTTGTTTGTATCTTGGATACAGGGTCTAACTCATGTTTCTATGATGGTTCCTCCATCGTTAAAAATATAAAGTCTGGTGGATATATTTTGGGAGATGAAGGAGGGGGAGCTGTATTGGGAAAACTCTTTTTATCGGATGTTCTCAAGGAACTGGCTCCACCGGTATTGGCAGCCGACTTTTTTAAGAAATTTCGTATAGAGCTGGATGAAATATTAGATTCAGTGTACAATCGTCCTTTTCCTAATCGCTTTCTAGCTACGGTTGCCTATTATCTTGCAGAATATAAGGGGAATGATTATGTAGATGACATGATAAAAGAGAATTTTAGAAATTTCTTTTGGAGGTGTGTCTGCCAATATGATGATTATAAAGAGTATCCCATCCGTTTTGTCGGGTCGCTGGCTGTTCTGTATCGGGACATATTGTGCAAGGTAGCCGAAGAATTTGATATTCAATTAAACCGGATTGAGAAAACTCCGATGGATGGTTTGATAGAATATCATATCAGGAGTGCGATGAGGGAACTTTAGTCGTTTGTTGACTGTTCCCCGGAAGGGGATCTTTAACCCAAGTTTAATAGCCCCAAAAAATTTTAGCTATTTTTTAGCTGTATAATTTTACTAATCCATTGATTATCAGCTTTAGCATTTCTCAAAATTTAAATGTAGTACACAGAACTGTCTTTGGAATGTTGTATCTTTGTCGGACTATGCATTTTATGTCTCAGCTTAGATACAATCCCAAGACTCAAAAAGATGACTGGTACTACCGCATCAAGGAGTCATTCCGCGACTTGAGTGGCCGCGTTCGCAGTCGTGTCATGCTGAATGTAGGTTTTATTAC
>JARIAN010000129.1 GCA_029257865.1 Phocaeicola sp. | reverse complement strand
TCTTCCCATTCCGAACAGAGAAGTTAAGCTTCGTCACGCCGATGGTACTGCAGATTGTGGGAGAGTAGGTAGTTGCCGTTTTAGTGAGCCCCGAGCGGAAACGCTTCGGGGCTTTTTTTTGCGCCTATATCTATTCCTAAGTTGCTAAATAATTTTGTTTAAGTATAAATCTTCATTACCCTTCTTTTATTCATTTCTGATATTACAAAAATAGTTTTACCTTTGTCGGTTGAGAGAGTTGATTTTCACGACTGAATATTTAGACAACACAATTAGAAAAAATTGATATGATACAGATTTTGGTTATTGATGATGAAGAACCTATTCGTAATCTATTAGCTCGGATGATAGAGTTAGAAGGTTATAAAGTAGTCAAGGCATGCGATTGTCAGTCGGCCGTCAAGCAAATGGAGGTTCAACCCTTTGATGTAGTACTTTGTGATGTATTTCTTCCAGATGGGAACGGTGTCGATTTCATATTCGATATCAAGAAGAATCTTCCTAATGCCGAAATTATATTGCTTACTGCCCATGGAAATATTTCAGATGGTGTGCAAGCTATCAAGAACGGAGCCTTTGATTACATAACCAAAGGAGATGATAACCGCAAGATTATCCCTACCATAAATCGAGCAGTAGAAGTTGTAGAAAAACAGCGGGGAGGAAAGAAACCGTCTTTAACCTATTCGTTTGATTCTATTATAGGAGAATCTAGAAGTTTGCAGCAAGCTGTTTCTCTGGCCAAAAAAGTTGCATCAACAGATGTTGCTGTTCTTTTGACAGGGGAGACCGGTACAGGCAAAGAAGTGTTTGCTCATTCCATCCATTATGCAAGTCCTAGGTCCAACAATCAGATTGTAGCTATCAATTGCTCTGCATTTAGCAAAGACTTGTTGGAAAGCGAATTGTTTGGCTATAAGGCAGGAGCTTTTACAGGTGCCAACAAGGATAAGAAAGGTTTGTTTGAAGTTGCTAATCACGGCACCATATTTTTGGATGAAATAGGAGAAATGGCTTTTGATCTCCAGGCACGGCTTTTGCGTGTGTTGGAAACAGGAGAATACATAAAAGTTGGTGACACAAGACCAACTAAAGTGGATGTGCGTGTAATATCGGCGACAAATCGGGACTTGAAGAAAGAAATAGAAAAAGGAAATTTTAGAGAAGACCTATATTTCCGTTTATCTGTATTCCAGATTTTGCTGCCTCCTTTGCGTGAGCGTCCGGAAGATGTAGCAAGTTTGTCACAAATGTTTTTGTCGGTTTTTGCAGGGAAATTGAAGAAAGAGATAAAAGGCATTACACCAGAAGCATTGACAGTGCTGAGAAATGCTGAATGGAGAGGAAATGTCAGAGAACTTAGAAATGTCATCGAAAGAAGTGCTATCATCTGTGATGAATGGGTTACACTGCAAGATTTGCCTGTTGATTTGCAAAATAACCTTTCTGAAGGAAACAATAGTAATGATGAGTTTGAACTGGCTGCTATTGAGCGCAAACATATAACCAAGGTCTTGCAATATACCAACGGCAACAAGACAGAAACTGCGCGTCTCCTGAAAATCGGTTTGGCAACTCTCTACCGTAAGATTGAATCCTATGGAATTTCTCAAAATGAAAAAACAACCTTCTCAAAATGAGAAAATGAATGCTGTCTTTTTTTAAATATAAATATCTATCTGATTGAATTATAACATACTAGATAGAGAGTAACCTGTTGGCATACATCTTGTTCTTAATCTGTCAAAATAGATATTATGGATAGTTTAGGGTATAATGATGTATTGCCAAGAAAGCAGAAAAAGGGATTGGTCAATTTTAGGCTGATTTCTTATATTCTTGGAATTTTAGTTTGGGTGGAAGCGGGAATGTTCGCTTTGTGTAGTGGAGTATCTTTGCTTTATAGGGAGAGTGAGTATATATACTTTGTATATGCGATGTTGATAAATCTTGTATTAGGAGGGTTGATGATATTTGCAGGAAAGCGGAGCGACCGACATGTGAACCGTCGTGATGGCTATTGCGTTGTTAGTCTGTCTTGGCTCCTGTTTACAGTCTTGGGGATGCTCCCTTTCTATTTTAGCGGATATATACCATCCATCACCGATGCTTTTTTTGAAACGATGTCTGGTTTCACCACTACCGGTGCTACCATATTAGACGATATAGAGACCTTGCCTTACGGGCTTCTTTTCTGGCGAAGTTTCACACAGTTTATAGGTGGGCTTGGCATTGTCTTGTTTACTATTGCTCTATTGCCTTTCTTCAGCGGAGACGGTCAGCAGCTTTTCTTATCGGAAGCAACAGGAGTGACTCACGACAAGATTCACCCCAAGATAAAAGTGATGGCAAGATACCTGTGGATTATCTATATTGTATTGACTCTTATAGAAGTTGTTTTGCTGATGTTGGGAGGAATGTCCTTGTTTGATTCGGTGTGCCAGTCTTTTGCAACCACAGCCACAGGCGGTTTCTCTACCAAGCAAGACAGTATTTCTTATTGGAACTCCCCTTATATAGAATATGTAATCTCTATTTTTATGATTCTTTCCGGGGTGAATTTTTCTTTATACTATGTAGCTATAAAAGGGAAAGCAGGTCAGTTTCTGTGTGATAAAGAATTACATTGGTTCTTGAAGTCGGTGGGGATATTGACTTTGACAATCACCTTGGCTTTGTTTTTTACGGACTATTACGATTTGGAGACGGCTTTTAGAAAAGCCTTGTTTCAAGTAGCCACAGCACATACTTCCTGTGGGTTTGCTACAGACGACTACAATCTGTGGCCGCAATTCACGTGGATGTTGCTTCTCTTTGCTATGCTTTCAGGAGGATGCACCGGGTCTACCAGTGGAGGAATCAAGAATCTTCGTCTGCTGATTATTGCGCAGCACATCAAGAATCAGTTTAAGCAGATGCTGCATCCTCGGGCTGTATTGCCGGTGCGAGTCAATCAGTCTGCTATCCCGGTGCAAGTATCTGCTACGGTTTATACTTTTTGTGCCACTTACATCATTTGCATTTTTATTGGATGGACTTTGTTGATGTGTTTTGGAGTAGGGTTGACAGAGTCGTTGGGGACTGTTGTTTCCGCTATAGGCAACGTAGGGCCAGGACTAGGTGCTTTCGGACCGATTTACTCTTGGTCTGCTCTGCCCGATGGAGCCAAATGGGTATTATCTATCTTGATGTTTATCGGCCGACTGGAAATATTTGGCATCCTCCTTTTGTTCTATCGAGGATTCTGGACAGACAATTAATTTTTGAGAATATTGTTTCAAAACCTTCGAAAATAGATATTAAAATCATTACCTTTCTATTTTAAAAGATTGTAGCTATGAATATAAAGACAAAATTAACCTTAGGTATAGGAAGTCTAGTAGGTATGATTGTCCTTTTGGTATCACTTTCTATAGTAAACTTGCAGATATTAACAGCCACAGAGCCGACCAGTCCAGCTGCAGCTCCAGGGTTGGAACGTGCTTTGTTTTGGATTTCCATTGTGGGAGGAATATGTATTGTGATAGGGATAGTGATGCTCACCTTGTTGCCTTCCTCTATCGACAAACCCATCAAGGAGATAATAGACGGGATCAAGCAGATAGCCAACCATAATTATGACCGAAGATTGAATATCGGGAACCAAGAGTTTCAGGAAGTATCAGAGAATTTCAATCGTATGGCAAAGCGGCTGTCTGATTATCATTCCAGTACATTGGCACAGATAAAGGCCGCAAAGAATTATATGGAGACCATTATCAATAGTGTAAAGGAGCCGATAATCGGGCTGGATGCAGAAATGGTAGTCTTGTTCATCAATGATGAAGCGCTGAGCATCCTCGACTTACGTAGGGAAGATGTACTGATGAAATCGGCTAAGGAACTTTCTTTGAGGAACGACCTTTTGCGACGCCTGATTCGCGGCTTGATGGATTTTCAAGAGGCAACTGCTTCAGCTTCTGCCGAACCGTTAAAGATATATGCCGATGATAAGGAGAGCTATTTTCAGATGAATTATATACAGATAAACAAATCAGACTCTGACACTTCCTTACAAACGGAACAAGGATATGTTATCATGCTGAAAAATATTACAGAATTCAAGGAGCGTGATTCAGCCAAGACTACATTTATCTCCACCATTTCACATGAGTTGAAAACTCCCATATCGGCTATTCTGATGAGTTTACAGTTGCTGGAAGACAATCGGGTGGGGCGGTTGAATGAAGAGCAGAGAGATTTGGCGCAGAGTATTCAGGACAATAGTGAGCGCTTGCTAGGGATTACCAGTGAATTGTTGAATATGACTCAGGTAGAATCTGGCAAACTACAGCTCAAACCGCGTGTTACGAAGCCTATCGAACTGATAGATTATGCCATCAAGGCCAATAGAGTACAAGCCGAAAAATTCAATATCCATATAGAGGTGCAGTATCCGGAGAACAAGATAGGCAAACTGTTTGTCGATAGTGAAAAAATCGCTTGGATATTGACCAATTTATTGTCGAATGCTATCCGTTATTCTTTCGAGAACGGCCGGATTATCATTGGCGCACGTCAGACGGAAGATGATTTTATAGAACTCTATGTCCGTGATTTTGGAAAAGGTATAGATCCTCGTTATCATAAAAGTATTTTTGACCATTATTTCCGTGTCCCTGGTACGAAAGTGCAAGGCAGCGGGCTAGGTTTATCTATTTCTAAAGATTTTGTAGAAGCTCATGGGGGTACTCTGAGCATTGAAAGTGAAGTGGGGAAAGGTTGTTGCTTTACACTTCGGTTGAAAAAATAGCAAAAAGGTGTTTCTTGTAGAAGGTAAATTTGATTTTTTTCTTTAACTTTCCGCCGTTGATTGGTTGAGGGATGAAACGAGTTTTCAAATGAACCAAAAACAGTCACATATAACCTTAATTTATTTATCTAAACAGCTATACTCCTATCAGAATAGATACTCTATTTATCTATCTCTTGTTGGTTTGACGAGGGACGTAAATAAAAGATTCAACAACCTACAAAACCAACTTAAATTTGTTAGCTACATGAAAAAAGTTTCAACCTTACCCCCAAGTTTGATAGTAAATTTATGCATTTATTTGTTACTCAGTATTTTATAATTTTCATTTACCTCTCTGTGTACTACAAACTTTTTTCTATTTTGATTTTTCTGAATGGCATCTTCTTATATTTTAGTCGTTCATAAATATCTTTTACCGCTAAGGTTGGTTCACTACAGATTCTCATATGCACCTTTTCACCCAATGCGTTGGTGGCTTCTGTAGTGACAGCCTTTTGGTTGGACATTATTCTTACTATTTCAGTTCAGTAATTATCATACATTTTATAGTTTAACCATTTCTAATATTCAGTTAAATACTTGATATTGCAAGCATTATACAAATAATGCTCCTTTAAGCGTAAATAAGCAAGGATTATAATGTTTTTAAGTTCTATTTAATTGTATCCATATTTACATAAAATTAATCTCTGATTTTTCAGTCATTATTTGTTGTTTTATTGTAAGACAATCTGTTTTCTGCCAACCTGTATATTGTTCCGTCCAAACACTGAAGCCAGTCGCCATTGCTCCACGAAAGGCGACCATGAAATCCACCTGCCCAATACATGATGGTCCAGTCGAGGAAGCACGACTTGCCCCGAGCCTGCTGCTAAAAGGGGATGCTGAAGGGGTCACCGTCTTCCAGCACGGGGAATTTGCGGCGGAATTTCTGCAACTCGTCCGGACTCAGTTCTGCCGCCACTTGCGCCACCTTTCCGGGTTCTGCTCCTGCCACTACCCGTCCGTAGGCATCCACCACTTGGGAGTCGCCCGAGTAACTGCCTGCCTCATCGCTGCCCACACGGTTCACGCCCAGCACATAGCACTGGTTTTCTATCGCCCTGGCTCGTAGCAGCACCTTCCACACTTCGTTTCTCGATGCCGGCCACGAGGCTACATATACCGCCAGGTCGTAGTCGCCCCGATTGCGCGAGAATACGGGAAATCGGAGGTCGTAGCACACTTGCAGCAGGATGCGGAAACCACGGAACTCTACTGTCACCCGCTCTTTTCCTGCCACATAGTGCCGCTGTTCGCCTCCGTAGGTAAACAGATGTCGCTTGTTGTAGCCGGTCACCGTACCTTGTGGTTCCACAAAATACATCCGGTTATAGTAGTGCCCCTCCTCTTCTACCGCCAAACTTCCCGTCAGTGCGCAGTTGTGCCGAGCTGCCAGGTGGAGCATCCACTGCAGTGTTTCTTCATGGGGGCGCAACGCTCCTTCTCCGGGACGGGGGCAAAATCCCGTATCGAACATTTCAGGCAGCACATACAGGTCGGCCCCCGGCTCTTTTGCCATCGCCTGTGCAGCCCGTCTGCGGTTCTCTTCCGCGTCATTTTTGCAGATATCCATCTGCAGCAATACCACTTTCATTGTTTATGTCTCCTTTCATCTTGTTGTACTATTCCTTACAAAGATAATAAAAGCGGATGCCGAAGCCAACTTTCCTCCACGTAAAAAAGAGAGGAAGACCGAAGTCCCCCTCTCCTTCATCTGCAAGCCGCTCCGGGTTATCTTCCCAGCCAGCTGTTCACCTCTTTTTTCACCTCAAAACACGGACATACCTTCATCCACTCCCGGGGTTCAATCATCCCATCCCCGTTCAGGTCCGGACTGAGGTCGCGGTGCCCCACTATGCGCGTCACCTTGTAGTCGTGTGCCAGCACCCTCACCAGTACCCTCAGCGAATGTTTCTGCTGCGGAGTGCGTGTATCCTTGGGCTGCCCTCGCTCGTCGAGTCCTCCTTCGTAGCAGATGCCTATGCTGTGGGCGTTGTAGCCCTTGGCGTGGGCACCTATCCGCTCCATCGGACGCATGGTGTGGATAATCCCGTCGCGGTCGATATAGAAATGATAACCGCAACCTTGAAAACCGCGCTCCCTGTGCATCCGGTCCAGCGCCTCCGGAGTGAGCTTCATGCCCGGCTTAGTGGCCGAGCAGTGAATCACAATCAAGTCAACCTTTCTCATCCCATCTGCCCTTCCATCCCCTTGAAAGCACACAAGCTATGTACTTCAGGATTTTAACCAGCCATTTCTTCCAGTTCATAAGCTCCGTTTTTAAACCTGTTCTTCGTGCTGTTTGCCTTCGACCGGTTCTTCCAGCAAGGCGTTTACCGCTTTACGCATCGGCACCTTTCTGAAGGATAGTTTGTGGAGCACATCACGCAGTTCTTCGCCGGGACGGAAGTTGATACGCGCCTTCTTTATCATCGACACGTTAAAGTCTTCTTCCTTATCTGCCCCTTTGCTTCTCACGCTAATCTGAAACGAGCCCATGTTGTCCAGACGAACAATCTCGCCTGCCATCAAACCGTCGCGCATCACGTCGCAGAGGGCTACCAGCACCGCTATCGTATCCGGGCGTGTTACTGTACACATACGCTGAATGCGGTCGGCCATCTCTTTCAGCCCCATTA
The DNA here is from genome assembly GCA_029257865.1 of Phocaeicola sp. Taxonomy (GTDB): domain Bacteria; phylum Bacteroidota; class Bacteroidia; order Bacteroidales; family Bacteroidaceae; genus Phocaeicola. Next base: position 8,802 of record JARIAN010000129.1, on the reverse strand, counting down.
CGCCTGTGGCTTGTGCCTGAGCATAAAACTTCTTGTCACCGCCACCATTATTTCCCGGTTGTGGTCTTCCTACTACTGAATAATTAACAGATCTTTCCATAATTCACGATTTAAAAGATTAATAATTTAATAAATTGGCTGTTCTACGAACAACCGTTGTTTAATCTCACATGCATTCACATTTCTTTTATACACCGGCCGATGTGTTTATTCTGAAAGTTTGCTGCTGTCGCCGCGCTACTTGTGGTCTGTCACACCGTCTGTATCGTTTTGACATTGCAAAGATACGACATCTGTGAGGTGTCTCCCCCCTTATTGTCCATCATGGGGGAATATCGTATCATAAAATCCCTCTTTCTCCCTCATTTTTCCGCCTCCGCCCCTACTTTCCGGCTCAGGGAAGTCCCAGACCTTTCACTATAACCTCCACTTCCTGGCGACTGAATGACTTGCGGCGGAGGTGCCGGCCGTAGCCCAGTTCTTTAAGTCCCTGCACTATCTGTGGCTCTTCAGCCATCCAGCGTTTCAAATTGCGGAGGGCTGTAAGCGGAGACGACTCCGGAAAATACATCATTGCCAACTCCGATTTCCCATAGACACGAAATACGAATTCGTCTTCAATGCCTTTTTTCAAATTACTCTTCATGATTTAAAATGTTTTTAAAGTATTAGTATATTAATAAGGTGTAATCTCGAGCTCTTGCCCGTTGGTTACCCATCTACTCCTGCAAAATTATCACCTTCCGACACTAGATGTTTTGCAGTTTATTGCATATTTTTAAAATTATTGTTAATTTTAGGAGTCTTATCCCTATTTTTAGGGATGTATGTCAAATCTTAATACTTATATCTATGGGAAAAACGAAACGACTCGAACCTATCGAGAGTGAAGACAACGAGGTGAAGGAGTGGTGTCACCTCTTTCATCATGACATCATTGACCACGTTACAAGTTATGGATTCAGTAAGAACGAAATCCAGGAGAGCCTGAATGTGTCCAGCCACACACTCACTCCGCACAACTCTTCTTTAATGAATCTGCACACCATACAGCTGCTGCTGAAACTCTTCCTCACGGTGAAACACATGAAGTTTAATTTCCAAACCTTGTGGAAAGTGCTCAGTTCTGCCATCCATAACCGTCAGCGCATATCGGTGAGAATCATCCCGGAAGATGAAGAACCGCAACCGGGAGAGATTGTCATCCTGGAACGAAAACCCGGTAAAATGCCTTATAAAAGAGGTTGATTGAAAACGTGCCGACGATTTTTTATTTCGTCGGCACATTTTTTTCGGATCGTCGGGTTATTTCAACTCAAATGTCGGCTTATTTTTGGGAGATTGTTTATATATTTTTCGCAAAATGACGGCAAGATTTTCTTATGAATTTTGCATATCTATTCAGTCTTGTTTTTTCAGCGTTCTGCCAGCAAAGTCTTGCTTATTGTATGCTTCACGATAATCAGTTACTAAATAGGGCGTTAACGGCAACAACCTTTTTGCATAAGGCCTACTTTTCTGCACTTTTCTTTCCTCTTTTTAAAAAATAGTTGTAACTTTGCTGACAATTTATATAACTATATAGTAGCTGTGGGGCGTCAACTGATTGCCCTAAACGGAGACCGGCAGTTGTTCTTTCTGACTGAAGATTAAGTTTTCTTTCGGTGATATGTTTCATTGGGAGGAAAAGAAGGAACTGCCCTTTTCTTAACTACTCTTTAACTAACGTTTTTTTATACAAATGACAATTGCAGTAGATTTCGACGGAACCATTGTGGAACACCGCTATCCTGCCATCGGGCGGGAAATTCCTTTTGCTATAGAAACTTTGAAAAAGTTGCAGCAAGTCCACCATCATCGCCTCATCCTTTGGAGTGTGCGAGAGGGGGAACTCCTGGAAGAGGCGGTCAACTTCTGCCGCGAGCGTGGACTGGAATTTTATGCCGTGAATAGGGATTACCCGGAAGAGGAAGAGGGAAACAATGCTCATTTCTCTCGTAAACTGAAAGCTGACCTTTTTATTGACGACCGTAACTTGGGCGGACTGCCCGACTGGGGTAGCATCTATGAAATGGTAACTAAGAAATGGAGCTACGAGGACTGGATGAGGGAATCGGAACGCGACGAGGAGGCTTACTCGGAGAAACCGAAAGGCTTTCTGGCTAGATTGTTGGGGAAATGATTTCCTGCCTCTCTTTTTTACACCTTATTTATATAGACATAAAAAGTAACAAAACATACGTATGAAACTAAAGAACTTATTACCTATCTGCGGCTTGGCATTCTTCTTGTCGGCTTGCAACTCGTACAAGCAGGTTCCTTACTTGCAAGACCCGGAAACAGTGAATAACTATGGTCGTGAAATCCCGCTCTATGATGCGCATATCATGCCGAAAGACTTGCTGAGTATCACTGTGAATACTACTGACCCGGCTGCGGCGGCTCCGTTTAACTTGACTGTGCAAACTCCGCTGAATGCTGCTACTACTACTATTAACACTGCCTCTCAACCTACTCTTCAGCAGTACTTGGTGGATAATCAGGGGGAAGTCAACTTCCCTGTGCTGGGAAAAATCAAAGTGGGCGGTCTGACTAAGAACCAGGCAGAACAGCTCATCGTGGAAGGGTTGAAACCTTACCTCAAGGAAACTCCGATTGTTACGGTGCGTCTTTCCAACTACAAGATTTCTGTACTGGGTGAAGTGAATCATCCGGGAAGTTTTACGGTAACCAACGAAAAGGTTAACGTGCTGGAAGCTCTCGCCATGGCAGGCGACCTTACTGTGTATGGCTTGCGTAACAACGTGAAACTGATTCGCGAGGATGCTCAGGGTAAAAGACAGATTGTGGAAATGGACTTGACCAGCAGCGACTTGGTGCTCTCTCCTTACTTCTACTTGAAGCAGAACGACATCTTGTATGTTACTCCAAACAAGACAAAAGCACGCAATGCCGACATTGGTAACACTACTACCATCGCTATTTCGGGAACTTCCATCCTGGTTTCACTGGCCAGCTTGTTGGTTACTATCTTCAAATAATACGGAATTTATGAATTACTGAAAAAGAATACAGAATGAACGAAAATAATCCTCAGTTTACTCCTGAAAACCGGGAGGAAGAATCGATTGACATCCGTGCCTTAGTCATGCAGTATCTTATCTACTGGCCGTGGTTTTTGGCTAGTGTGGTGATTTGTTTGGGCTTTGCTTTTGTATATCTGCGTTTCCAGACTCCTGTCTATCAGACTCATGCCAGTGTTCTCATCAAGGAACAGGACTCACGAAGCGGTGGGGTGGCTACAGGTACTGAAGCTCTTTCTGCCTTGCAGAGCTTGGGTGGCTTTTCTATGACCAGCAAGTTCGATAATGAAGTGGAAATCTTGAAATCGCGCACACTTATCAAGAAGGTGGTGACCGACCTGGGACTCTATATCCAGACTCGTGAGGCTCGGACTTTCGGTGCTCCTACTCCTCTTTATAAAGAGATGCCTGTCAAGGTTTATCTTACTCCCGAAGAAGCAGAGAAATTGGAAGGCAGCGTAAAATTGGAATTGTTATCTCAACCCGACGGAAGCATGGAACTGAAGGGAAAATATTGGAAAGACCAGAAAGAGGCTGAACTGACTGCCCGCTTCGACAGTCTTCCTGCCGTACTTCCTACTCCGGTAGGCGTGTTTAGTTTTACCAAAGGATACATGGAAGAAGACTCGCTTTCTTCTCAGGAAGCCATAAAGCTACAGGCTCTCATCACCTCACCCACCGATATGGCAAAGAACTACAGCCAGCGTCTTTCGGTAACTCCTACCTCAAAGACTACCACCATTGCACAGCTTACACTGGACGAAACTCAGCGCGAACGTGCCGTGGATTTCATCAACTGTCTGGTGGCTTACTATAATCGAGATGCCAATGATGAGAAGAACGAGGTGGCTCACAAGACTGCCAGCTTTATTGAGGACCGTATTGCCATCATCAATGCCGAACTGGGAGCTGCCGAAAATCGTCTGGCTACCTTCAAACAGCAAGCCGGACTGACTGACTTGAGCAGCGATGCACAACTTGCCTTGCAGGAAAGTTCGCGCTACGAACAGCAGCGCGTGGAAAATGCTACTCAGATTCAGTTGGTGGAATTTTTGAAGAGCTACATCCAGCAGCCGGAAAATGCCGGCGAAGTGATTCCGGCTAATGTGGGTCTGAGTGACGCTAACTTGGGCAGCATTATCGAGCAGTATAATACCTTGATTATTGAGCGCAAGAGACTCCTCCTCACTTCCAGCGAGAATAACCCTGCTGTCATCAACTTGAACACAGGTATCGAAGCTATGCGCCGCAGCGTAAACACGAGTGTGGAAAGTGCTTTGAGAGGACTCTATATTGCCAAGGCGGATATTGATAAACAGACTAGCAAGTTTGAAGCCCGCATCAACAAAGCACCTGCTCAGGAAAAGGAATTCCTTACTATCAGCCGCCAGCAGGAAATTAAGGCTGCCCTCTATATCATGCTGTTGCAGAAACGTGAGGAAAATGCCATCACACTGGCTTCTACTGCTACCAACGGACGCATCATTGAGGAGGCCATGAGTGCTAATGCACCGATAGCACCCAAGAAACCGATTATCGCTTTGGCTGCCTTGATTTTGGGTCTTGGTTTCCCTGTAGGTTGCATCTTCTTGAAAGATTTGATGAAATACAAGATTGAGAACCATGAAGATATTCGCAAGTTGACTACGGTAAACATTTTGGCAGACTTGCCTCGTTCTACTTCTATTCCTAAGCAAGGGGCTATCGTGGTGCATGAAAACCAGAACGACATGATGGAGGAATGTTTCAGAAACCTGCGTACCAACCTCCTCTTCCTGCTCGACAAGGGTCAAAAAGTGGTGCTCTTCTCTTCTTCTCATCCGGGGGAAGGAAAGTCTTTTGTGGCAGGAAATACTGCTGCATCGCTGGCTTTCTTGGGAAAGAAGGTATTGATTATCGGCTTGGATATCCGCAAACCGGGACTGAATAAGGTGTTCAACTTGAGCAAACGTGCTGAGGGTATCACCAATTTCTTGAGCGATCCTGAGCATACCGACCTCTATCAACTGATTCAGAAAAGTGACGTCCACCCTAACTTGGATATTCTTCCGGGCGGACCGGTTCCTCCTAACCCTACCGAGTTGATTGCTCGTGAACATCTGGACCACGCCATGGAAGAACTGAAACAGCGTTACGATTACATCATCCTCGACACTGCTCCTATTGCGATGGTGCCGGATACCATGATAGCTAGCCGAGTAGCGGATGCTTGTATCTATATCTGTCGTGCCGATGTTACTCCGAAACGCCAGTTTGAATACATCAACATTCTGCAAAAGGAACATCGTTTCTCTAAACTGGCTACTGTACTCAATGACATTGACATGAGCAAGCGTAAACATAGCTATGGGTATGGATATGGAAAGAAGTATGGTTACGGATATGGTTACGGATATGGTAAATAAATTCTGATGAACTAGACTTTCAGCCTCGCCTTATATCGGCCCGGCTAAGAATATTTCCACAACGGTTGGCATTACATTCTATGCCAACCGTTTTTTTATACAACCGGTAAAATAGTAAAGAATAAATTCATTATTTACAAAAAAAGACTAACTTTGTGTCTGTTAAAGACATTTTCACAATGGTTCTTGTAAGTGTTATCAATTTTATAAAAAGAAATGCCCAATATGACACAAAATAATCTTGAAAGCGAAAAATGGTTTGCTTGTCGCATCTTCCATAACAAAATAGCGTACCTCAAGCAAAAGCTAACCCAAGATACGGTTCAGTATTTCATACCCGTCCGCCTTGAACAGAAAGAGCACGACGGAGGTTTTGCCTATATAGAAGAACCTATCATACCCTCTCTTGTGTTCATCCGGGCAACAGAAACTTACCTTCACGAACTTAAAAAAAACTGCTCGCCACATATCAGTATCTATACCAAGCCGGGAACTACGGAAGCAGCCAGCATCCCCGACAAAGAGATGGAGATATTCATGTATGTCCTTTCTAAAGGTTGCCGGCAACTGGAGTCGATGGATGAAAATTTGATTAAAGGCAATCATGTGCGCATCACAGGCGGACTGTTTGAAGGAGCCGAGGGATATATCACACGCATACATGGCACCAAACGCTTTGTAGTGACAGTAAAAGGTGTGGCAGCCGTGGCTACCACTTTTATTCCTCGCTGCTTTATTGAGAAAATAGACTGAAATCGCCTGCGTTATCTTTGCAATTCGATAAATGGTTGTTAAAAAGGAAATAAAAATTCCTTATTACATAAAAAAACTTAACTTTGTACCCGTTAATGGATTCTCCAGAAAACAAGGATTCACAGCAGTCATCGCGGGTACGTGTTTTGACCTGAGAGCTGAGGATAGGACTCCCCTATCTGTACAGCCGAATCTTACCTTACTGCGCATGGCATTGCCATAGCGAAGGAACAGAAAAGAGTACTATTGCAAATATGTTCGATTCTAATGTTTTACATCAAGACATTAAGAAAATGAATGTACTTCAGGCTGTAAAGAATCTAAAGTTATGCAAGGCTTTCAAAGGACATAATACCAATACAACATTCAGAATCAATGACTCTAAATAAAGAGAAAATGAAAATACAAGAACAACTGAGTATTAGAAACTTTGGCCCACTATCAGAAATGAACATGGAAGATATCACTTCCTATTTATTCCTTATAGGAGAATCAGGCAGCGGAAAAAGTACTATCCTAAAAGTATTGGCCATCATGCGCCATATTTATAAACAAATGGGACTTCGCTCCTATCTGAAAGAAGGAAACATTTCCGAAAGCTCCATCGTGCTTTCATTCAATGAATATCTCCGCAATGGAGGAATGGAAAAGTATGTAAAAGACAACACCGAAATCTGCTACTCACGTGGAGATTGCAAACTGACTTACACCAAAGCAGGTGGTCTGCAAGGAACCAAGAAAATATTAGGCGAAGCAGAACTTTCACTGGAAAAAATTTCATTTCTATCAGACAAGAGAGGAGCTATTCCTGCTCTGCTTGCCAATAGCAGCAGCGGAAAATCATTGGGATTTTATTTTGAAGAAACTTTCCGTGACTTCAAGATAGCCAATGAAATGATAAAAACAATGGATTTGCCATTTCTTGGCATTAACTTCCACGAAGAAAAAGCAGGAAACGGAAGCCGTAAGTTTATAATCAAGAACTATATCAAACAAGATGGCAGGGATTATGAAGTAAACTTTGAGGATGCTTCTTCTGGGATACAAACCCTTACCCCTCTTACACTGATTACTGAATATTACACTCACCATTATGATATAGTAAAAGATGCCAATCATGCAATATTGACTTTGCTGGCACAAAATGACAGTCTGTCTTCTTTCAAGCATGATATGAATATTGGAGAGATAAGCCAGCGAAATATCCATTTCTTTATTGAAGAACCGGAACTTAGTTTGTTCCCTGCTGCACAATGTTCGCTAATCAACCTGCTAGTATCGCAATGTCAATCATCGAAAAACAATATCACCTTGTCGGTAGCTACTCACAGTCCATATATCATCAATCACCTGAACCTGCTGATGAAGGCCCACGACAAACAAGTTACTATAGAGGATGCTTCATTAAATTACGATGATATTAGTATATACAAGATTGAGAAAGGTAATCTGATTGACTTAAAGGTGAAAAACGCCCACTTAATCAATACAGACCTGCTATCTGACCCAATAGACTCTATCTATAATTTATACGACGAAATAGACAAAATGGAAGCATGAATAAGTTACTTACTACAGCATTGACTTCTTTCTATAATATAAAGCGGGGAGGAGTGAGCATCAAATCGGAAACAACAACGGAAGTGAAATTCGACTTGTCGGATGAATCACCAATGGCGATTGTTTCATACAGAGCAGGCAATGTATCTTTCTCAAATTCTGCACAAAGGCAGATGATGGTTATCCATTATGAAAATTTTCTGAATCAACTGGCTGGTACTTCTTTTGAAAAAGGAAGGAAACGTTGTGATTTCCTTTTATATGAAACAAGCCAAGAAAAGAAATATATTATATTGAATGAACAAACTAGTACACTGAAGACAGTATCCAACCTTTCAAAACCCATCATTCGCAAAAAGAATGGACAGATCTTATTCAAAGGAGGGAAATATGAGAAAGTAGAACTACAATTGTCTGAAACTCTAAATACTTTATTATCTGTTCCTAAATGTAAACAATTTATAGAACAATATAGCCACAAGATTTGCTTGATGTCCTATCTTATAAAGGAAGACTCGCCAAATAAGGAAGTTCCATCTAAAGCACAATCCGTTTTCTCTTCACGTTATAAAAAAATTGAATCTCGAGAAACTGGTGAGAATGGGGCCATACTAGCTTGTCCTGCAATCAATAGCCAAGGTTTTGAATACCGCAGAATAAGTCATGAATACACATTCAGCCTCGCTTAATATTAGCCCAACAAAGAAATATTACCATGATGATTGGCATAGCAACATGCCAACCATCATTTTTTATAAAGAAGCCCACTATCATATCTCGCATTATCGTTATCTTTTTCACAAGTATCTGTTAAAAAGAAAATAAAAATTCCTTATTACATAAAAAAAACTTAACTTTGTACCCGTTAATGGATTCTCCAAAAAACAAAGATTCACAGCAGTCATCGCGGGTACGTGTTTTGACCTGAGAGCAGAGGATAGGACTCCCCTATCTGTACAGCCGAATCTTACCTTACTGCGCATGGCATTGCCATAGCGAGG